>JAZOOM010000131.1:0-2068 GCA_045655025.1 Eubacteriales bacterium
ATTTAATAACACCTTTTTGAAAGTTTTGAGGATTCTTAAGGGACTCGCGATATTTGCCGAAGGCAAATTTGCCCCGAGCGTAAGCGAGGAGGTTTTCAAAAGTCCCTTAAGCGGGTCCCGCCGAGCTTGCTCGGCATGCAGTGCCCTGGCCGATAAACCCAAATTTGGACTCTCCCATCACCAAAGGAGCAAACACCATGAAAAAATCCTTCACCTACCGCGACGGTCAATTCTACCTGAACGACCAACCCTACACCGTCATCTCGGGTGCCATCCACTACTTCCGCACCCTCCCCGAATGCTGGGAGGATCGCCTGACCAAGCTCAAGGCCTGCGGCTTCAACACCGTGGAGACCTACACCTGCTGGAACCTCCACGAGCGCCGTGAGGGTCAATTCGACTTCTCGGGGATTTTGGACATCGAACGGTTCATCGAGACGGCCGAGCGGCTGGATCTCAACGTCATTGTCCGTCCCGGCCCCTACATCTGCGCCGAGTGGGACTTCGGCGGTCTGCCCTCTTGGCTTCTCAAATACCCCAACATCGCCTTGCGCTGTGACGATCCCCTCTATCTGGAAAAGGTCAAGCCCTACTATACCGAGCTTCTGTCCCGCCTCCGTCCCCATCTCTGCACTAACGGGGGCAATATCCTCATGGTACAGGTGGAGAACGAGTACGGCAGCTATGGTGACGACAAGGTCTACCTCCAAAAGGTGGTGGATATCTACCGCGAGAACGGCATCGACTGCACCCTGTTCACCTCCGACGGCACCGCCCGCTGGATGCTCAGCGGCGGCACTCTCCCCGACGTGCTGGCGGTGGCCAACTTCGGCTCTTACGTGGATCAGATCCTGACTCTGAAGGAGTTTCAGACCGACCGTCCCCTCATGTGCGGGGAGTTCTGGTGCGGGTGGTTCGACCACTGGTACGAGGAGGGCCGCGGTCAGCGGAGTCCCGAGGATATTGCGGGGGAGCTGAACCGCTTCTTCGATCTGAACGCCTCCTTTAACATCTACATGTTCCACGGCGGCACCAACTTCGCCTTCTGGAACGGCGCCAACCACACGGGTGAGCAGTACCAGCCCACCGTCACCAGCTACGATTATGCCGCCTTCCTCACCGAGGCGGGGGACACCACCCCTCTCTACGAGACCGCCAGGAGGGTCATCGAGGAGCGGACGGGGGTCAAGGCACCCGACATTGCGGTGAAGAGCTCTGCCAAAAAGGCCTACGGCAAGGTCAGGCTGACCGAGTCCGCGCCCCTGTTTGAGAATCTTCCTTCCCTCTCCACCCCCGTCCGCGCCGCCTTCCCCAAGACTATGGAGGAGGTAGATCAGGACTTCGGCTACATCCTCTACCGCACCGAGCTGAAGGGTCCCTTCGAGGAGCTGGAGCTCTTCTGCGGGGATATCCATGACCGCGCCATTTTCTTCATCAATGGTAAGCAAGTGGGCATCAAGGAGCGGAGCCGCCGAAACGATCCCATCCGCATAGGTCTGGGCTTTGGGGAGACCGCTACGCTGGACATTCTGGTGGAGAATATGGGTCGCGTCAACTACGGCATCAAGCTCTTGGATCGCAAGGGCATTCTCGGCGGCGTGCGGTTGGGTCAGCGGTTCCACTATGGCTGGGAGATGTACCCCATGACCATGGATGATCTGAGCGGGCTGACCTACGGCGAGGCGCGACAGAGCGGTACGGTTCCCGCCTTCCTGCGGGGCACGCTGACGGTTGAAGGCACTCCCTGCGACACCTACATCAAGCTCGACGGCTTTACCAAGGGCTTTGTGACCGTCAACGGCTTCAACATCGGCCGCTACTATAACCCCGCGGGGCCTCAGAAGACCCTGTACGTGCCCGCGCCTCTGCTCAAAGAGGGCGTGAACGAGATCGTGGTGTTTGAGAGCGACAGCTACGAGGAGGCCACCGTGGAGCTGGCAGACACGCCGATTCTGCACGGATAATTTGAAACACATAAAAATCGCAGGAGAAAAGCTCCCGCAACTCAACAAACGCACCAAGGGCCCGGGCCTGGGGCGGTTGGTTTCGGTCGCATTGGTTGTTTTTC
>JAZOOM010000132.1:0-6659 GCA_045655025.1 Eubacteriales bacterium
CTCGGTCTCAAAGACCTCCTCAATCTCCTCGGCGGCCTCGGTCTCAAAGACCTCCTCAATCTCCTCGGCAGCCTCGGTCTCAAAGATCTCCTCAACCTCCTCGGCGGCCTCAAAGGTCTCGATCTCCACGATCTCCTCAGGCTCGATCGCCTCTTCAGCCATGGCGATCACCTCAACCGTCTCATCAGCCTCCACCTCGGGCTCCTCCAGAACGGTGTGGATCACCGGATCGGGTTCGGGAGCCGGGGCGGGAGCGGGAGCGGGATTCACCATAACCTTCACCACGGGACGGATCACGTTGGTGATGTTGGGCTTCACGATGGTGGTATGAGCGGGCTCCTCAACCTTGGCAGGAGGAGGATCCTGATAGCCCTCCACACTGATGAGGTAGACGTACAGGAGCTTGCTGTCCGTAGGAATGATGAACTTACAGCAGGTCTGATCCTCATTCTCATGCATGAGAATGGGAGCCTGGATCGTATCGCGGATCTCCAGCATTTCGTCGAAGGTGTTCACGTAGATCACCTGGTATCCGGTGGTTTCAAACATGTTGTTGATCCGCTGGATGTAAGACTTGTACTGGGAGACGATCTTCTTCACGCGGGCAGTATAGGTAATATCAGGTGTTCTGGTCAGGTAGACGAATGCGGCCAGAACTGCGATCAGCAATGCATCTATCACACCAAGAACAATAGCAGTAGTCGCGAAGACCTCGCTTCCAACGCCTCGTGTGCATGCGATCATGCGCGATGCCTCGTCGGGAACAGAGGAGGTCATCTTGATGTTTACAGTCTTGGTTGTAAGAGGAATACGAAGTTCAGATGTATAGGTATCAACGGCACTTCCCGAGAAGGCATCGCAATCGCTGAGCACGTCCACCTCCAGCTTCACAATGATGTGGCTGGTTGTCTCTGACAGCAGGTCATACGTCTCCAGGAATTTGCTGGCTAAACTATTGTACTCATCGTAGTCGATGACCACGATCTCGTTGATCTCCAATCGATCCGAGCTGCTTTGAATCTTATTCTGTTCGCTGACAAGCACTTCTTCGGGATGGAATATGGCCACGTTGGACAGATCATCCAAAATCTCCAACGTTGACGTGATCTTGTAGGAATACCGATAGTTAACGTCCTTGGTGTCCATGTCGATTCGGTAGTTGAAGTTCGCTATGATCCGATCAATGATGGATGCCACGTAGGATTGTCCTTGACCAATGTAGGACTCGTCGTAAAACTCATTGTCCTTCAGGAACACGTTGTAATCGATGCTTCCCCGCTCGGTATAATGAATGTAGTATTTCTTTTTCAGTTGCACCGAAACGATAGCGGAAACAAGGACGGCAATGGCCAGAATGATAATGAGCACACTCTGAATCCAGATCAGCTTATCACGGTTTTTTCGGTATAAGTCCCGTTTTTTCTTTTCTCGTTCCGACATTTCTGTAAACCTCCTTTCTTCTGAATTTAGGGCTGGCGTTTCAGAATTTCTCTGAGCCACAGAGTGGGGTAGCCTACGTAGGCAACCTTTATGTCAGTCAACCCGAAGATATCCTCCTCGGTGCGGTAACCGACATCCAAAGTCACGTTGGCGTCTCCCTTGGTATAGTACCGGTTCTCTCCGCCAAACTGATCGATCTTGACAACTCTGTGAACGATTTTGGACTTACCGTCCAAGAACACAATGACTTGACCTTCTTCAATGATCTGGTCATCATAGCGTTCATAAATGATCATGTCGCCCTTGTTGATCTCTCCCGTCATACTCTCAGTAGCAATGACAATGGCACCGAAACGGAATTGACAGGAGATCAGCATGGCAAGTGCGACCACAACCATCGTGGTCAGTACCACGGCAATCCGCCCCAAGGCTGTCGTCTTTGGGCGGCGGACAACTTTTTTGCTCTGCTCGTACAGAGCCGCGACCAATGCCATCATACCGATGGGCAAAATGATCTTGATACAGGATAGCAATGCGTCTGATGCCAACGATAACGTGGGAAGCAGGTACGCATACATGGTCGTGATCCAGCGGAACACGATATTGGGGAACATGCCGAAGCGTTTCGACACGTAATGATAATAGATATTGGCACTGATGGCTGGCAACAGTGCCAATCCCACTACGTCCATAAAGCGATTGAAGTTTATGATCCGGGCTATGTTGCTAACCGCCAGCACCTCGATCAGGACACAGGACAGGAAACAGACAAAGCCGGCAAACTTGTTCTTTTGGTCAAGAATGGTTGCGCGTATCACCTCTGTCGCGACAATGATCGCCGTGAGCGGCAGGATGAACTTCATCAGAATGGAGGTATTGACAAAATAGGGATTTTTGGAATACCCGAAGTACAGTCCCGACATGTGCAACAGAATGACGAAGAGGAAGCCGACCACCGATGCGATCAGCAGAACCTCCCGTTTATGGACGGAAACGGAGGTTCTTTTCCGGATCAACAATCGGGTCAGCGCGGCTATGGGAAGCAGCAGGATGGCTGTAGCAATCCGACTGCTTTCCATCTTCGCGAATAACAAACCCAGGAGGACCGCCAATGTAGCGACGGATACCGCGTACAGTACTCGTTTATCCTTATTCAATGCGCTCATTGCGGCCTCCTTTCTACGGGTTTATGCGTGTGGTTTGTTTAGAATGTCAAATGATCTGTAGGCCGACAACTCCGCAAATTAGCCAGCGGTAGTGGGCTCAACAGAGGTAGCGGTGAAGGTGAGATCAAAGGTAGTGGCGACGTTGACGGTAGGAGTCTTGACAACAGTGATGGTTACCACAATGTCAAGAGTTTCACCGGCTGCCAGAGACTGCTCGTTATTGCTGCCCCAGCTGGTAGTCACCTTAAAGAACTCGGAGTTGGAGACCACAATGCCATTCAGTTTCACATTAGCATCCAAATCGCCGGCGTTGGTGATTTCAATAGCGCAGACAACGTTGTCGCCGGCACCGGCCAGCGCGCCCTCTTTCACTTCAATGGTAACCTTATCTGCAGCATGGTTATTCACGTCCGCGCCAATAGTAGCAGTACCTTTGTTGTCGGAAATAAGAGCCTTGGTGAAGTAAATGTCCTCACCGAACGCATTTTGCGCGTTCTTGGAATCGATGTTTGCGGAACCTGTGACAAACAGATCATCGGCCAAAGATGCATAACCGATGCCGAGGGTGAGAGCTGCAACCAGCAGCAGGGAGATGATGAGAGTTCTTCTCTTTTTCATGGTAGTTTCTCCTTTGTAAAAGAAATTTGTTTTTCGAGCGTTCCCTAACCGCTCTGAATCCAATGTTCGCCAATTGGAACATGGTATCCGTATTCTACCACAGTATGACTACAATACGACTACAAAAAACAAAGTTTTTAAAAAAAACAAAGCATTTCGACAAAAAATTATCGAAATGCTTTATCTTATTATGGGTAAGGAGAACGGCAAATTCACCTTTTCACCTGATTCTCCAAATATCCAACGGTGAATTCCGCCCAGGAGTAGGCGCTCATGTACTGCCCCGTGAAGGAGTTGATGGTTCGGATATCCCCTTCCAGAAAGCGGTAGAAATCACAGTCTACGATGGACGTATTCACCAAAAGCCCATGGCGATCCTTCAGGATCAGATCCTTGACGCCCACCCCGTGGAGGGTCTTCACCAGACTGGCCACGTAGACCTGCAGATTCTTTTGCTTGGTTCGGTCGTAGTCCTCGTCCTCCCACAAAACGGCGGCCAGCTCGGCGTAGGTTGCGGAGGTGCCCCGCTTGTCCACCAGATAGGCCAGGATCTCCTTGGCCTGCTTTCGCTCAAACTTCAAGGGCTGTCCATCCACGTACACGTCGAAGTTTCCGAAGGTCAGGATCCGGATCCGCTTTTCCCGATCCCACTCCACGGGATTGCGAAGGTTTTCCAGCTCGGTGCGAACCGCCTCCGAGCTGATGGGCTTCAGAAGGTAGCCGCTCATGCGCAGATCGATTCCCTGCTTCATGTAGGTATCGTGTCCCGTGGCGAATATGATGTTGACCTTTGGATGCAGCCGCTTCAGCTCCAGAGCCAGCTCGATCCCGTTCATTTCCGGCATGTTGATATCCAGGAAAGCCACGTCGACGGTATGCTCCCCGGCTACGCGCAGGGCGCTTGCCACGTCTCGGCTCACGTACAGATTCGCTCCCGGAGCCACCTCAACGAGCGTGTTCTTCATCAGCTCCAGCGCGAAATACTCGTCATCTACAACCAGAATATTCATGACATGTCTCCTTTCCGACGGGGAATGCAAATCGTTATCCGCGTTCCCACGCCCGGTGTACTCTTAACGTCCAAGGTTCCGCGGCACATTCTTCGGATACGGTTCTCCACGTTGGAAAGCCCCACGTGGCTCTCCCCCTTGCTCGGAGCGGCCTCGGTGTCAAAGCCCACACCGTCGTCGATGATCTCCACAACGTTGTACTTCCCTTCCGTGTAGGCGGATATCTTCACCGTTCCTCCCGCCGCCCTTTTGGTCACGCCGTGCTTCACGGCGTTCTCCACCAACGGCTGTACCGTTAAGGGAGGAAGCTTGAAGTCCTTGCATCGGATGGAGTAAATGACGTTCAAACGCTCTCGGAATCGGGCTTTCTCGATCTTCAGGTAGCATTCCACGTGCTCCAGCTCCTTCTCAAAGGGGATGGTATCGGTGCAGTTCAGCGTGTCTAGATTGTGACGCAGGTAGCGGGCAAAATCGATGGTCAGGTGCTTGGCCTGCTGGGGGGTGGAATCGCACATGGCGGCAATGGCCGTAAGGGTGTTGTAGGTGAAATGGGGATTGATCTGGGACAGCATCAGAGCCTTTTCCTGGCTGTCGATGATCGCTTGCTTGCGAATGAAAATACCCGCGTACATCGCCAGCACGCTGATGGCCAGACTCACGTAGGTCAGGGATATTCCATGGAATACATTGTCTATCACAATACCGCCAATGGGAACCATGGTGTAAATGATGAAGATGATTCGGTTTCCCAAGGGGGAATGGTTGGCAAACAGCGCCATCAGGATCAACGAGACAAAGGACATAATGGGGAAGAGGAAGCAGAGGATGACCATGACCGTGTCCTCCCCCTTGACGAAATGCCCCATCTCGTCCACGCGAAAGGCGTATTCCCCAAACGCGTTGCCGATCAAATATACGATGGAGGCGATGAAATGACCGAATCCCCTTAGCGCACGCACCTGAAACAGCAAAAAGCTTTCCAGGCAGCGCCAAGGGGATTCGATCATATCAAGTTACGTTGCTCGGGGATATACCGGGCGTCTCCTCCCGTTATGCTCTCTGTTTCCAACGCGAGCAAGCCGCGCGTAACGCAGTGAAATGGAGTCGGAAGGATTTATTTGCCGAACAGAGGCCCGTAGGTGGCGCAGGCACGGTAGTCCTGTCCCTCCTTGACCATGCCGAAGGCGTTCCAGCAGGCGGGACGGTAGATGTCTTCCTCGGGGACGTTGTGCATGCACACGGGGATGCGGAGCATGGAGCACATGGTGATGAGATCGGCACCGATGTGGCCGTAGGAGATGGCGCCGTGGTTGGCGCCCCAATTCATCATGACCTCGTAGGCGGTCTTGAAGGGGCTTCCCTCCTTGCCGTCACAGCGAGGCGCGAACCAGGTGCAGGGCCAAGTGGGATTGGTGCGCTCCATGAGAGTGTCGGACACCTCGTCGGGAAGCTTCACCGTCCAGCCCTCGGCAATCTGAAGCACGGGGCCCAGACCCTTGACGAGGTTCAGGCGGATCATGGTGCAGGGCATTTCGGTGCGGGTGGTGAAGTGGCTGGAGAAGCCGCCGCCGCGGAAGTTATCCAATCCCGCCTCGCACCACACGGTGGCGGCGGTCATCTTCTCGATATCCTCCTCGGTGACCTCCCACCAACGCTTCATGATGGAATTGCCGTTCTCGTCGGTGCATTCGCCGCAAGCATCCAGACAGGCCGCGCCGGAATTGAGCAGGTGGATGATACCGTCGGATTCGGCGGCCTTACCCTCCAGCTTGTAGCCGGTAACACGCTCGGTGGCCTCACCCGACCAGTAGGTACGCACGTCGGCGAAGATCTGGGCGCGGTGGGTCAGCAGGCGCATCATGAGCATGCCCATGCCGTTGAGAATGTCGTTCTCGGTGGCCAGCGTGAAGGGCTCGCGAGCGCCCTCGTAGTCAAAGGTAGAGGACAGGAGTGCCTCGGGGTAGTCGCAGTTGGGCCAGTGATCCGTCCACTGACGCTGACCCTGGAAGCCGCCCGCGATGGCGTTGTGGCCTACCTTCTCCTCCTCAAAACCGTCGGGAAGATTCTGATTACCCGCCATGAGATCCTTGATGATGCAGTACATCTTCACGGTGAACTCCCACTGCTTTTCCTTCTCCTCGGCGGTGAACTTGATCTTGCGCTCCTCGCCCAGGAACTGCACGGACTCGGGGTTGTCGTCCCGCCCCTCCTTGCAATGCTCCTTCGTCCAAGCCAGAGCCTTCTGATACTCCTCCTCGTTGTAGATGCCCTCCTCCATGCGGCGCAGGATCTCTACCTCGTCCACGGACTCAACACGCATGCCGAAGTAGTCCTCCAGCAGGTTCTGATCCATGATGGAGCCGGCAATACCCATGCACTGGGAGCCGATCTGCAGGTAGGACTTACCCTTCATGGTAGCCACGGC
>JAZOOM010000133.1:0-3627 GCA_045655025.1 Eubacteriales bacterium
CGAATATATGCTTGCTTTCGTGTTGCGGCGGCCGCCCCCGACACCGCCGGCCATCCCTCTTAGGTGAAGGGGGCTTCGCCCCCTTCACCCCCATCCTTGCCGCAACGGGAAAGCTGAACGCCTTACCCCGTTAAACAGCAAGTTAACCGCCCAACGTACTCCCGGGGTACTGTCCCTCGTTCAGGCGGCTGCCGATGTAGAGGTCGCTGTAGAGGTCGGTGATCGCTCCCCAGGTCACGGCATTGACGATGCCGCTGACGGGGAGCCCTACGACCTCCTGAAATGCTCTGACCGAGGCCTCGGTGCGGGGGCCGAAGTAGCCTGTGGGGGTGACGCCGGGGATCTCGGGGAAGAAATTTGCGATGTAGTTCAAATATTCCTGAAGAACACGGACGGATTCGGATTCACTGCCTTGCCGCAGTACCGTGCCTCCGAAGGGGATGGTGTTGCCCTCGGTGTAGCTCACGGGAATGCGGCGCACAATGCCGTAGTAAGCATCTACGATGGCGTTCCAGGTCTGCTCTCCCACCACACCGTCCACGGGAAGCCCGAAAATGGATTGGGCGGCATACACGGCGTTGCGGGTGGATTCTCCGAAAACACCGTCCACGGTCAAGGGCGGGATGGAATCGTAGTAGGCTGATAAATAGTCCAGATAGTATTGCAGGAGGGATACCCCTGTGTTCTGATCTCCGAGGGAAAGCGTTTGGGGGAATTGGCGGTCGATCTCATTGAATCGCAGTCCCTCGGAATTGAGGCTGTTGAGCCGCTTGACGGCGGCGTAGATCCGCTGGATGGCGTACCAGGTGGCATTGCCTACAATACCGTCGTCGGTAAGGTTGAAGGTACGCTGGAAGGCTTTCACCGCCTCCTCGGTCTCAAAGCCGAAAATGCCGTTGGGATAGGGGATCTTGGGAATGTTCGGGTAATTGTCGGAGATGCGGTTGAGGCGGATCTGCAGCTGGCGCACCTCCCCGCCCGCGCTGTTGAACCGAAGTGGCTCGGCGGGGGCGGAGGGCGTAGCCCCTCCCACAGGGGCGTTTTGGATGATGTCGATGTTGTTGCCGTAGTAGTTCTGCAAAATGCGGTAGGGTGTATAGCCCGCTTCAGCCAAGGATACGGTGCCCCATTGGGAGAGACCGTTGCAGGTGACGGTGGTGCCGTTGCAGTACTGGGCAAACAGGGGCTCGATGGTGCCTTGACGGCGTATATAATCGTTGAAGACCTCTCCTCCGATGCGCTGTATGTTCTCGAAAATGTCCCGCCCGTTTACATAGTACTGGTCGTAGCGGGTGGAGTTGGTGATGTCGAAGTCATAGCCCCGCGAGCGGTAGTATTCGGTATAGATGCGGTTGAGGGCGTAGGAGATCTGGGCGTACATGTTGGCTCGTATGGCCTCCTCGGGCCAGGTGGGATATATCTCGCTGGATGCGACGTTAAGAACGTAGTCCAGAAAGGGTACGGTCACATTGGGAGCCGGTTGATCGGGCTCGCCCAGATGGACGGTTATGGTTTCGGGAATGACAGGTAGACCTGTGGCCATGGATGTGGCTCCTTTCGATGAGTTTCAAATTTGGGTTTGACGGGGAGCGGCAGGGCGCTGCCCTGCATCCGCCAAGAACCTTTTGGAAATATCCTCGCGTTGCTCGGAGCAAATTTGCCTACGGCAAAGTTTGCGAGGTTCTTGGATCTCCAAAAACTTTTAAAAAGGATTATTTAACAATGCTTTTTTAAAGTTCTTTGGAATCCAAAACCTTTCGCAAACTTCGCCGAAGGCGAATTTGCCCCGAGCACCGCGAGGATGCTTTCAAGAAAGGTTTTGGCCGCCGGAGGCCGTGCCCCTTCGCACCTATAAACAGCAATTTACAGGTTAGGGCTCTCTCCTTCGTAGAAAATTTCTCCGTCCGGGCGGACACCGTCCTCGTAACCGTTTTCGGGGAGGGGAATCAGGCTGGCTCGCTGAATGGAGGTGATGCCGTCAAAAATGGGGATGCGGATGTAGGTTTGGGAGTAAAAGCCGTTCATGCGGACGTCGGCGTTGTACAGCGCATAGGGAACGGGAGAACCGTCTCGGGCGGGCTCCAGGGATAGGGAGCGGATGGGCGCGGGAAGGGAAAGGATCTCGCTTTTTCCGTCCCTGTCGCTGTACAAGACGGCGATGACCTCTCCGCCGTTTCCGTCAGAGGCGGAGCGTGTGGGGCGCAGGGTGATCTCAGCACCCTCCAAGGGAATGGCACCGCCGGCGGTGGTGATCTGAAAGACCAATTTCCCTTGCCCCATGGGTCGGTCGCCGGGACGGTCTCCCAGCCGGTCGGTTGAGGAGCTGAGGGGCTGCTTGTTGTCGGTATTGTATTCCATAAGTACCTCCGGGTGTTTCGTTTCTATTCATTCTATGAGGAAACGCATTCTTCTGTGACACCCTCTTGACAAAATGGGGGAAATGGGGTATACTGATGTCAGAAACAGGAAGGGAAGTGAGATCCGTGGAAGAAAGTCAAAAGAAAAAGCCCCAAGCGGAGCCAAAAAAGCAGACCGTCGGCCGCTGTGAGGACTGCGAGTTCTACGACTACGACGAGGAGCTGGACGCATATGTCTGCCAGGTGAATCTGGACGAGGATGAGATGGTCTCGTTTATTTCAGGGCAGACGGGGCGGTGCCCATACTATCGGTACTACGATGAGTATAAGAGTGTGCATAAGCAAATTTAATCGAAACCGTATAAAAAACGCATACAAAAAGGATGTCTCCGCGCCGCAAACGGAGACATCCTTTTTGTATGAATCATTGACCCTTGCTGTGATGGCAAAGATCCTGCAAGGGACACGCCTCGCACCTGGGCCCTCTGGCCATACAGGTATCCCGCCCGAACTGGACGATGCGGTGGCAGAAATCGCTTTGCTCCTCCTCTGCGATCAGGGGAGTGAGGATGCGCTCTACCTTCAAGGGCTCCTTGACCGTTTCGGGATAGAACCCCAGCCGCCCGCAGATGCGGATGCAATGGGTATCGGTGACTACGCCGCCCTTCTTGTAGATGTCCCCCAGCAGGAGGTTGGCGATCTTGCGACCCACTCCGGGGAGGGCCAGCAGGGCATCCATATCGTCGGGGACGATGCCGCCGTAGTCATCCACCAGAATGCGGCAGGCATCCTTGATGTTGCGCGCCTTGGTGTGGTACAGCCCGCAGGGACGCACGATGGCCTCAATATCTTCAATATCACCCTCGGCCATGGACTCCACGGTAGGGAACTTTTCAAACAGCTCACGGCAGACAATATTCACCCGCGCATCGGTGCACTGTGCCGACAGCCGCCCCATGACGAGAAGCTTCCAGCTTTCCCGCAGAAGAAAATCCCACTCTCCCCCGTACTGACCGCCCCATTCCAGGGCGCAGACCACGTCGGGGTAGACGGATTTCAGCCGCTCTACGATCTCCGCCATGCGGGACATTTCGGCGGCTTGATTTTTGGTGATGCGTTTGGTTGCCATGTGTGTACCTCCATCGGAAACTGACATCATTATACTGGATTCGGGGAGATTTGTCAAGAGGAAAGAAAAATTGCTGTTTATCGGGGTAAGGCGTTCAGCTTTCCCGTTGCGGCAAGGATGGGGGTGAAGGGGGCGAAGCCC
>JAZOOM010000134.1:0-1657 GCA_045655025.1 Eubacteriales bacterium
CGCCCCCCTTTACCCCCGCTCATCTGCAACCTCAACTCACCGATAAACCCAAATTTGAAGGATGACCCAATAGTTGCGTGGCAGTTTGTCTGGATGTTCCTATTACGCCTGTAGGGGCGAATTTGAGGAAATTCTTCAAAAAAAGCCAATTATTTGAAAAGAACTATTGAAAAATCAAAACCAATGTGATATAATTGTAACGTTGCATTGGCCCTTTTTTCGTTTGAGAAGGGGGATCATATGGGTGAAACCCCAAAAAGCAAAGAAATTGGCATGGACCTCCGCCAAAGGAAAGGCGGTCTGTACGTCGCAGGATTTATTGATCATCTGAAAAAAGCTTTACGGCTCGCTCCGAGACAGCAAACTTGCTTGAAGACAAACGGTATGCAGATCAGCATACCGATGTTTTTGTGCTATCCGAAAGGGCCGTTGACGACCTGCTCAAGCTTGGGAGCACAAACGTCGCAGGTGATTCGATTCCCAACACCCTGCGGAACCGCCGCGAGTGATACAAGCAAAACACCGTGCCCGTCAGTTATGTTAAAAACCCCCTGTAAATAAAGGAGAATGAACAAATGAAATTAGGTATCGTCGGACTCCCCAACGTAGGTAAGTCCACCCTCTTCAACGCCCTGACCAACGCGGGCGCTGAATCCGCTAACTACCCCTTCTGCACCATCGAGCCCAACGTAGGCGTGGTGGCCGTGCCCGACCCCCGTATGGACAAGCTGGCCGAGATGCACAACCCCGAGAAGTACACCCCCGCCGTCATTGAATTCGTGGACATCGCAGGTCTCGTCCGCGGCGCGGCTCAGGGTGAGGGTCTGGGCAATAAGTTCCTTTCCCACATCCGCGAGGTAGACGCCATTCTGCACGTTGTCCGTTGCTTCGAGGACTCCAACATCGTCCACGTGGACGGCAAGGTGGATCCTCTGCGCGACGTGGAGACCATCAACATGGAGCTGGTGCTGGCCGACATGGAGATCATGGAGCGCAAGCTCAACAACGCCCGCAAGATCCTGAAGGGCGACAAGACCATCGCCGGTGACATCGCCGTGTACGAGCGGGTCATGAAGGCACTGGAGGACGGTCAGTCCGCCCGTACCGTAGAGCTGTCCGAGGACGAGCGTGAGCTGTTCCACGACACCCCCCTCATCACCATGAAGCCCGTGATCTACGTGGCCAACGTCTCCGAGGACGAGGCCAATGGAGACGTCTCGGGCAACGAGAGCTTTGCCAAGCTGAAGGAATTCGCCGACGGCGAGCACGCCGCCGTTATGCCCATCTGCGCCCAGATCGAGGCCGAGATCGCCCAGCTGGAGGGTGAAGACAAAGAGATGTTCCTGGCTGACATGGGCATTGAGGAGGCGGGTCTTGACCGTCTCATCCGCGCCAGCTATGCCCTCTTGGGTCTGATCAGCTACCTGCCCGCAGGCCCCAAGGAGGTGCGCGCCTGGACCATCGTCAAGGGCACCAAGGCGCCTCAGGCCGCAGGTAAGATCCACTCCGACTTCGAGCGGGGCTTCATCCGCGCCGAGGTCATTGCCTACGACGATCTCATGCGCCTCGGCTCCATGAATGCCGCCAAGGAGGCGGGTCTGGTGCGCTCCGAGGGCAAGGAGTACGTCATGAAGGACGGCGATATCGTGCTGTTCCG
>JAZOOM010000135.1:0-15788 GCA_045655025.1 Eubacteriales bacterium
CCGCTTGGCCTCCGACTTGCGTCAATCTGGTGTCGGCCATTCAGAAATACGTGGACGAGCACTTCTCCGAAACGGAATTCACCCTGGATCGGCTGGGTAAGGAACTGAAATACAATAAGAAATACCTGTCAACCGTCTTCAAAAAGCACGTAGGCGTGGGCATCGTGGAGTATCTTCACTCGGTGCGCATTCAGCATGCCCGCACCATGCTCCACCAAGGCTTTTCCAGCATCAGCGACGTGGCCTTCCGTTGCGGATATTCCGATGCCCAGTATTTTTCCAAGGTATTCAAGAGCCGTTTGGGCGTATCTCCCCGTGTGTACATGGAAAACGTCCGAAAGGAATCCGGCGGTTCCTGACACTTCCTTTCAAGCAAAAAGTAGAGCATTGCTTTCCCTCGGTAGGTTCCCGAAGGAAGCAATGCTTTTTTCATGGAATTTTGATCCGTCCTTAGCCCGCCTTCTCCACGTAGTCATCGTAGTAGATATTGTTCTCCTCGGTCACAACGGGACGGTAGGCGAACATGAAGGGGGCATCCCCGTAGCTGATGGGCTCGGTGGTGGGCTGATTCGACATGATGCGGCTGTCCGAGCCGTGGTCGTATCGCTGGGCAGACCCATTCTTGACATCAGAGGCCAGCATGTATACGTGCTGGGGGCCGCCGTCGGCGTGAGGACGGACGAAAACGATATCGCCCGCCTTCAGATCGTTCATGTCGGTGATCTTCTCAAAGCCCATCTCCTGGCACCAATCCACCAGATTGGATACCACACATCCCTGCACCAGAGGCTGATCCGTATAGCCCGCGCGGTAGAGGATCCAATCCACGAGGCGGTCACAGCTGGTACGGAGGGGGCGGTGGTTGATACCGGGGTTGGTACAGGAATCGCCGTACTTGAAGCGGTTCTCCTTGGCGTATTCCGTGATGAACTTAGCCTCACGAAGGAGGTTGCATTGGAGCAGGGTATAGGGGGTGTACACCACCTCTCCCTTCTCATTGGCCACTCGGTAGCCGAACTGCTTCATACGGTCGCATCGCTTAATGGCAGAGTCCAAAGAAGAATACGAGTCGCCCGCCACGTTATCCTCAGGCAGGTGAAGACGATCCTCGTACAGGCAAACGTAGTAGCCCGCCTCCACGGCAGGAACGGGAGCGGGTTCCCCACGATCGGCGGCGATGAAGGCCTCGGCCTCGGCGCGGTCGGCGCAGAAGGCGATCTTCTCCAGGAGCAACTCGTCTCCCACCGCCACGAAGTTGGTATAATCCAGGCGGAAGCTGTTATTAAAGCGGGTCTTCCATCCCTTGGTCGTTCTGTCCGCCTCGAAAATGACGTACTGGGAAACACGCTCACCAAAGAACTCGGAGTCGCCGCCGTAGACGGTGGTCAGGGAATACTCCGCCTGAGCCATGGTACGATCCTCTGTGGAATAGAACATTTCAAAGGCACCGCCCCACTCGGCTTGGAGCTTCAGAACGATGACCTTCTTTTCCTCGGGAGTAAAGGGCACGTAGGTCTTGCCGTCCTCCGACAAGGGATAGCCCGCCGCCTCGTACATACTGCTGATCCGCCACAGAACCGAGGGATCTCGGGATTCACTCCGCGCGATGAAGAGAATACCCTCGTCGGTCTGCTTGGTGTAGGCGGAATTCCCCCGCATGAAGGAAGCATCCATCAGCTCGCTGTTGAAGGTGGACAGATCAATACGGGTAGGATCGGGGATCAGGTAGGGAGACTCAGTTTCGGTCTCGGTCTCGGTCTCGGCAGGAGTCTCTGCTTCTGTCGCCTCGGGCACCGCGGAATCGGTGTCGGCCGACGTAGACTCATCGATTCCTCCGTCAACAGGCTTGGAATCGCAGGCCACCAGCAGGATCAGCAAAAGCCACAGCACCGCGGCTATCAGAAATATCTGTTTTTTCATAGTATCCATTCTTTCTGTGGGTAATGAGACGTACAGGGGTAGACGCCTACCCCTGTAGCATACAGTTGTTTGAAATTTACATGAGTGCCCGATACAGCGTCGTCAGCACGTCCGTGTCCTCAACGGGCGCGGAGGAGATCACGATCAGGCCGTCGGCGGATACGGTCACACTCTTACCGGCGGCGATGGCCTCGGCGGGCATGACGTAGGTGATGCCGTAGTGGTCGTAGGTGGCGAGTCCATCGCAGGAAACACCGATGACCTGCTCCACGAAGGTCTTGGGCAGATAGTACTGATCACCGCGCCCCAGCAATACGGCCTTGGTGCTGGAGGCATCCAGGCGAATCTGCTTACCACCGGCAAAAGCATTGTAGGATCCGGCCTTCAGAACGATCATATCTTCGGTCAGGCACTCGGGGAGCTTGACCGAGGTCTGTACGGTGGTGTAGCGGTAATTGAAGCGGTCGTTGGGAGCGGCGTCACCCTGATCCAGGAACTGCATCACGTCGCCGTCCACCACGGAGTTGTCCGCCCACTTAAAATCAAAGGTATCACCCAGATTCATGACCGAGCGGGCTACCTTGATCTGCAGGACGTTGCCGCGAAGGTTATATTCGGCCTCGCCGATCTTCTCCGGCTCCCAGGTATCCTTACCCACGAATCTCTCCACGGAAACCTTGTTCCCGTTCTGAGACCGGTTGAGCACAAAGTCGTAGCCGTACCAGCCCGTCTCGCCGTTGCAATCGGCGTCAACGAACAGGTTCATCCAGTTGGTACCCTCGGGAGCCGTAATATTCTCGGCACACTCGGCGTAGAAGTAGAGATTTTCGGGGTCAGAGGAGACCTTGCAGGTGACGAAATCGTTCCGTCCCGAGGTGTTCACGTAGCGGAAATCACCCACGTAGGAGAAGTGGTCACGGTCAACCGTATCGCCTTGATAGTCGCGGTACTCGGGGCCTACGATGTACCATTGTCCGATATCCCCTTCGATATCAATGGCCCACTGCTCGAAGGCAGCCTCCTGCGCGCGGGAGCCCTTGTACTCACGGATGTTCTGCACCATCTGATAGTAGTAGTTGTCGTTGAAGCCTCCCGTCATGGGCTCAATGTCACGGGAATACTCGGTATTGAAGGCATCCACGTAGTACCACTGGTACTTGGGATTCTTCTCATCCACCTTGTATTCGCCCGCGATGGTCATGCCCTGGGCGGCGTTGCCCGAGGAGCCGCCCCAGCGGCCTGCCCACCATTCGTTCCAGCCCGTGATCATGACCAGCGGCGGGTCAATTTCCTTGGCGTAGTCGAAATGCTCCTGGAAGGCCAGTCCCAGACCCGAGGTGGTGTTCATGAGGGCATAGCCAAAATCCCAGTTGCCCTCATAGGCGGGAATGCCGTTGGCCTTGGTGTAGCTGCGGCCGGCGTTGGTGCCGTTTGAGCCGTTTGCCCAGAAGCCGCACATAACGATCATCTGCTCGACGTCGCCGGACGGAGAAAGACCGGGCTTCTGCGGATACATATCCGCCCACGCCCAGCGGCCTCGGCCGCGGCGGGAGGTGTACCAGTCATCACTTGTAAACGCCCAGCTCTGGCGGGCGGTGAAGAAATCCGTGATCTCGGTGGAGAGGGTCTTGGCCAGAGAATCGGGATAGAAGATCAGGGGCTTGCCGTCCCAGTAGAACCACATATCCTGATACTTCCCTACGGAGTAGTAGTTATTCCACAGGAAGCCGAGAGAAGAGGCGGCAAGAGAATCGGTATTGCCGCAATGGAAGCAGATCTGGGGCACCTGATAGCCCTCGGCCCGCATCTGACTCCACACGCGGAGAAGCGTCTCTAAATTCCGCTCGTAAACGATTCCGTTGGTAGCGTCCACGAAAATGAAATCCACCCCTGCCTCGGCCAGCATGTAGCCGTGCTTGCGGATGACCCATTCATCGTCGGAATTGTAGTAGCCGAAGTAAGGCTCCGCCCAGTAGTGGGCGAATCCCAAACTACCCTGGGGAATCAGATCCCATACGGCATCCACACCGCCCTCCAGGTAAGCCTTGGTGTGGTCGTACAGGGGATTCTGCCCCTGCTCGGTGGCGTTGTGCCACATGAAGTAGAAAATACCCACCTTCTTGTCGGTGACGGCAATGGTATTACTGCCCGTGGGCGTCACACGACCCACGTCGTCCGTGGCCACCCAAGTATCCGAGAACACGTCCCGGGAGGTCAGCATATCCACGGGGGTGGAGGTGCTCACGGTGGAGGCACCGGAAACCTTGAGATCGCTGATCGTCACAATATTCTTCATATGATGCGTCCATAAGCGGGCGTAGCCGGTTCTGCGGACAGGCTCGGAGAGCTTCTCCACAATGTCGGGCTTCGCGCTTCCTTCCAAATAGAGTTCCAGTTGAGTGTCCGTGATCTTCAGAGTAGCCAAGGGGGTCTTGACACCGTCCTTGTCGTAAAACATGGAAACGACGTTGGCAACGGGATCGTCCTCCACGTACACCATGACACCCCGGGAGAAATCCACGGGAGCAGCTACCATCTTGCAGTTCGGCCAGGTGCCGGTACGCATACCGATCTTCTGATCCTTCATGAGGATCCATACGCGGGCGGACTCGTGGTTGGGAGCCGCACCCGTACCCGAGAGACGGAGGCCGAGGTAGGTGGCGTTGTAGTCGGCATCGGGATCCGAGGAGGTGAGGCGGAACTGGTACTTGGCCACCACACTCTCGTTGAACTCCACGCCAATGCCCACGGAGGCAACGGTCTTGGGCGTCAGAGAGATCACGTTACCGTTAGCCCGTCCCTCACCGATGGTAAACACCGTGCTGGATTCCTTCACCGAAATGAATTCGTATTCCTCCACGACCTCCTTGGAGATCAGGGAGGTGTCCTGCATGGGGAAGGTCAGTTGGCTGGTGGAAACAAAGGAGCCGGTTTGCGGCTGGGTGCGGTCAATTTCGGGGATGATATCCTCACCGCTCGTCGTGTCACCGTCCGTAGGCGTGTCCGTAGGCACGGCGGTTGGTGCCTCGGTGTCCTCAGGCGGTTGAGTGGTGCAGGCAAAGCTGCCGAACAGCATAGCCGCGGTAAGCAAGCAAAGCAGAGCATTTTTCAAAAATCGTCCCATGATCATTCCTCCGAATCCTTGTGATTTGGTTGTATCATTATAGCATAGCCGAGAGTTCTCTGTCAAGTAATCACAATTTGTTTCTGCCTTTTGGACGGCTTTTTCTGACTTTTGTACAAATATATCTAACGGAAGTCCACACTCCGTCATTGACGGAATCCTCATTTTGTGTTATAATAAAGCCGTAAAGTCTACCCTTGAAAGGAGATCTGACTATGAAGCTGTGTGAGATACACCTGCGTGACCCCTTTATTTTCGCCGAGAACGGCGTGTACTACATGTACGGCACCCGCCGCGGCGCCACCACCAAGACCATTCCCTGGCAGGGACTGGACGTATATACCTCCACCGATCTTGTGGAGTGGAGCGAGCCCCACGAATGCTTTACCCGTCCCGACGATTTTTGGTCGGATCGGGATTTCTTCGCTCCCGAGGTATACCACTACGGGGATGCCTACTACATGTTCGCCAGCTTCCGAAGTGAGACCCGTCTGCGTTGCTCCCAGATCCTCAAGAGCGACAGCCCCATGGGTCCTTTCCTTCCCTTCACCGACGGCCCCATGACCCCCGAAGGCTGGGCTTGTTTGGATGCCACCTTCTACGTGGACGAGAACGGCACCCCCTGGACGGCCTTCTGCCACGAATGGTCGCAGATCGGAGACGGCACCATTGACATCATGCCCCTGTCCCCCGACCTGACCACCCCCGTAGGGGAATCCGAGGTCATCCTCCGCGCGGGGGACGCGGAGTGGGCATACTCACTGGTGGATCCCAACGGGCGCAACTTCGTCACCGACGGTCCCTTCTTCCGCAAGGGTAAGAACGGTAAGCTCTACATGCTCTGGTCGGGCTTCCACGCGGGCCCCCAGTACTGGTACGTAGAGGCATTGGCCATCAGCGACAGCGGCAGTATCCACGGCCCCTGGCGGCACGCCGACTCCTTCCTCTATGACGACGACGGCGGCCACGGCATGCTCTTCGACGGCTTTGACGGAGAGCTGTACATGGTTCTCCACAGCACCAACGTCAATCCCCACGAGCGTCCCCGCCTCTTCAGAATGAAGGAGACGGACGACGGCTTTGAGATCGTGGAACGGGTAGGATAACCGCGTATTGAGTATCAAGTAAAAAACAGACCGAGTTTCCGTCACAGAAGCCCGGCCTGTTTTACTGTTGTTTACTTTTTTGCGCTGTAAATCAGGATCTTGCTCTCATACCGATGGGGAATGGTCACGGTCAAGCCCTCGGTTACAAGGACACTGCCCGCAATCTCCACCGTTTCCTTGGTGTCAATATCCGTAACGGAATAGACGGCGTCGGGATCAAGCCCCTCCATCGGATAGCAGGAGGTCACGCAGTTGGAATTGGCGCGGCGGAAGGCCATGACCATGCCGTCCCCCTCCTCGGGTCTGTCGTAGCGGTAGGCCGCCCAGCCGCCATGGGCATACGACCAGCCCCCATTCTCCAGAGGGTAGAAATCGCAGGAGAAGAAATGCCGCAGGGAGGCGTACTCCTCGCACATTTTGGCCATCCAGGCGAAGCGCTCCGGGGTTGGCTCGGGACGGTCGGGACGGTCTGTCCACCACCAGCTGCCCACGTAGCAGGGCGCGTAGGAACTACGAGTGGCGTATGTGTCGCCCGGTTGCTTGCAAACGCCGCCCGAGCAGGGGATCAAGCGGTTGTAGCCGAACATCTGGGTCTGAATGGCATCGGCATCCAGATCAGCCTCGCAGTAGGCATCGGTACGCCAAATGGGGATGGTTCTCTGCAAGGACTCCACGTCAATGCGGCGGCCGCCCGATGCGCAGTTGTCAATGACCAAATCAGGGTATTTCGCGCGCAGATCGTCCCAGAGGCGGTAGAGATTCATAATGTACTTGATCTCGTTCATGCCGCCGCGATCCATCTCATCGGTAATGCGCCAGGACTGGAGAGGCTCCATGTTAAAGTCCTGCCGGTAACACTTGATGTGCAGGGTATCGATGAAGCCGCAGATCATGTTGAACAGGTATTCCCGTACCTCGTCCTTGTCCAAACGGAGAAGAAGGTAGAAGCCATCCAAGGGATAGAGCCAATCGGGGTGCTGCACGGCAAGATCGGTACCGGGATAGGCCCGCTCGGGCTCAAGCCAGAGCAGGAACTTCATGCCCATGTCGTGCACCGTTTTCACCACGTCCTGAAGTCCATCGGGATGCTCGTCGGGACGAACCTGCCAGTTGCCCACCTGCTTGTACCAGTCAGCCGCGCCGGGAGTACCGCCCTTGCCGTACCAACCCGCGTCGATCCAGTAGTAATTGGCCTTCACACCGTATTCGCGGTATTTGCTCAGATGGTACAGATGACGCTCCGTAGTAAGTCCCATGCCCTCCAAGGCGAAGGGGAACTGATCGGGAGTGAAGGGGCAAAGCTCATTCTTGATCAGACGGCGGAAGCGGTTGCTTCCCTGCACGCGGGTGCCCTCATACTCCATCACCAAAATGGAGGAGGTACGGATGCGCTCACCGGGATGGAGCTTGAAGGCGGTGTAATCCAATCCCGTTTTCAGCTCCAGAGTATCTCCCTGGGTATGAGCAAAGGTAGCGCGCCACTGACCCGACCAGCCGATGGCGGCCATAAGGCCGTGACCGGGAGTATAGAACTCGAAAAAGGGCATCTGTCCGCTGGAGGAGCGGCCGCCCAGGCGGTGGAAGGGGCGGGAGGTATTCAGAGGCATTTTGGTCTCATGCACCTTGCACTCCTCGGAAATGCGGTCGGCGTGGAGGTAAGCCTCGTAGCCCGCGCATCCGTCGGTATCGAAAAGGGACAGAGGGGGCGTCTTGCCCGAAGCGTCGGCAAAGCACCACGTGGCATCACAATCCAAAATATGGCTGATGAGTCCGCTGTCGTGCTCCCCCGTGTTTTCAAACCAAAGCATCCATTTCACCGCATTGTAGGCAGGATACTCCGTAATATGCAGCTCGATCCTCAGACCGTCCCTGTACTCATACAAACGGCCGTACTCGGTAGGCGTTACCGTAACGTCCGCCAAATCAAAAGACTTATTGTTGTAAGAAAATGAAAAACGCGGAATGATGTTCATGATGACCTCCCCTTCTTCCTGTATAGAAAATTTGGACAACTGTCACTTTCCGTATTGTATCATGTTTCGGGGAAAATTTCAACGGCAAACGGAAAACATGAGGAAATTCTCCATTTTCAACAAACTAATGAACACACGGCACGCATGTCCAGGATTCCGCAATGAAAAAATTACTCGTCATCCGCAAGCCATGACTTCTTTTCAGCCATATCCTACCAGCCTGTTATGGGTAATTTATCCTTACGTATCTGCTTTTCTGCCCGATATTGGGTGGGGCTCATATCCGTCAGCTGCTTGAAATTGCGGTTAAAGCTGCTGACAGAGACATACCCGCACTGTTCCGCTATATTGATAACGCTCTCGTGGGTATTGCGCAACAAGTAACAGGCGTGGCTGATCTTGATATTACGCACGTAATCCGAATACGATATCCCCACGTTCGTGAAAAAAAAGCGGGAGAGGTAAGCGGGAGAATAATCCAAAAACGCACCGAGATCACGGATCTGACACGGCTGACCCATATGCTCGTCCACGTACAGAAGAATTTTCTGCAAAAGACGGCTGCCCCCGGCCGCCGTATCCTCTTTTGTTACGTCCAGCTGACTGTAAAACAAGTCGCATATGGAATACAGCACTCCCTTGACTCCGCCGATGTTCATGCCCTCACTCGCGTTTTCAAACAAGCAACGATGCCATTCCGACAGCCCGCGAATCACCGGAGACGACAGCCTGTAACGGATCAACTCATCGGAAATCGCGGCAATCAGCTCGGGCGCGAAAATACAGAGAACGTGTCGGCTGGTATCCTCCGTACGGAGCGCGTGAACAAGATTCGGCTTCACGAGGATCATATCCCCCGCCGCCAGCACGTAGTCCCGCTTTTCGACGGTAACGGTCATGGAGCCCTCCTGAATCAGAATGAGCTCAAAGCAACGGTGCATATGCAGCGGAAAGGAAAAATCGTGATTGCGTTCCACGGTAAAATAGTCCGCGCCGATCTCATGCTTCAGCTCATAAAACGCATTATTCATCCGATCTGTCCCTCACAAAAACACTTCCTTTGAAAAATCAGAGCTTTTTTCATGGTGAAATCCCTTTCCGTACGGTATTTTATGCCTTGGGGGAGTAGTTCCACTCGTCCACGCAAACGCGGATCTTGTCGAAGGAATCGGCGTAGAGCATGTTGCGGTAGAAGTTCAGACCGTAGCACTCCCCGTCGATGAAATTGGTCTCCGGAATTTCGCAGGTGGCCATGCAGTTGTCGCCTTGGGTGGCATCGGGAAGAATGCCGATGTAGTCGCGGTAGGAGACGTACTCGTAATCGCTTTGCAGACGATCCATGAAATCGAAGGCCCACTCGCGGCAGTTGTCGCCCCGGGTGAGTCCGATGGCCACGGCAATGGTGGGGTCGGCCTGTTTCATGGCGGCGATCAACTCGTCGGTGCGGGCGGCGGCGATAGCGCTTCTCCGGTACTCGCCACCGAAGAAGTAGGCCTCGTTGCCCACGTACCACAGGTGGACGTGAAAGGGATCATAGCCTAACGCCTGCCGCTTGCCGCCGTACGCGGTGGTTGCGCCGCCGTTGCAGTATTCCACCAGACGGCGATCGTCCTCCCCGTCCGAGAGGATGAGGCTGACGGTGTACTCGGGCTCGGCGTTCACTTCCTTGCAGAGCATCATGAACTCATTGAGTCCGATATCCAAGGGATCCTGATGGTAGGTGTCACGGAACAAAAACCACGCCTTGGAGCGGCCGTCGGTGATGCCCCGCATCTCGAAGCCGTCCCCGTTCTCCTTCTTGAAAACTCCGTCGGAGGCGGCGCAGTACCACATCTTTCATGTATCAAACAAATTTCGTCATTATTCGTAGAAACGGATATCCATAATGGCCACGAAGGTACCGCCGGGATTGTGGATCGCCATCCACACCTCGCCGTTGTAGGTGATCTCCGAGAGATCCACCACGGCAGTGCGGGCACCGGGAGCCCAGGATTTATCCACGAACACCATGTCGGTGTGGGCAATGTCGCCCTTGAAATTGTCGGTGCGGTCATATCCGTAGGAGGAATTCTCGCTCTTTAGACCGATAGCCAGAGAAGAAGAATCCTTAAAACGCTGAGCGGTAATCTCGCTGCCATCGCAGCAGTAGGTGATTTCCACGCGGGAGTACTTGGACAGATCTACCTCGCCGAGATAGACGTTGAAATTATACTCCAAAAACATGAAGGGCGCGTAAATGCCCAAGGGGGGGCTTTCCTCGTTGTAGCCTCTCTGTCCCTTCATGGTGGACATATCCACGATCCACGCGGGCATTTCGGGGATCTCCACACCATAGGTGGAATAACCGTACTGCCAGTCGCCCTTCAAAGACAGGTGAGCGTTACCGCCCTTCAGCTCCACGTACTCCACACGAATGGTGTGGTAACCGGCCTCCAGAATAATGCTGCCCCTGGCGGTCTTATTACCGGCGGACGCTTTGGGATCGTAGGTACCGTCAACCACGAGACGGCCGTCGATGAAGAGCTTGACTCCGTCGCCATAGGACAGCTCGAACTCGTAGGCCTTGGTCTCGGTGACGTTCACGTAGCCCTCGTAGAGGATACCCACGTTCTCGGAGTAGGGCAGACCCTCGGCGGTCAGCGTGGACACGCCCTTACTGCCTGCCAGCAGGGAGTCAATGAGACGGAAGTCGGGCTGGGCGGGGTAGTTGGCCACCAAAGGATAGAAATTGGCCAGCAGACCCGTCTGCATTTCGGCCAGCACCTCTGCGGAGAGGTTCAGCGCGGGCATACCCTTGATGGTGTCGCTCTCACGTGCGGGGAGCAGAGTCTCGCCCTTGCCCGTGTAGCGGATGGCCTGCTCATAGACGTAGTTGTTACGTCGTTCGGGAGCGCTGTCACCCGTGGTGAACCAGGACTCCAGATCGTAGATGTCAGTCACATTGTCCATCCAGTGGAAGTTGACCTTCACAGTCTTGTCGGTCAGACCGATCAGAGAGCGGGGGATGGTGACGGTCACGCGGTCGCCCTTGACGGCGTAGGCCACGGTACTAATCTCCTGCCATACTCCGTCCCTGTAGGCGCAGAGGGTGGTAACGGTGTTGGATACCACCTCATAGTTGACCATGAAATCGTAGCCCTCCCAGCCCGTGGACTTATCCGCGTCCGCGTCAATGAACAGAAGCATCCAGTTCTTGGACTCGGTGGGGGAGGTCAACGCCTTGGCGGCGCGGGCGTAGACGTACAGGTTGTCGCCGTCGGCGGTGATGCGGGACTCCACAATGTCGTTACGCCCCGTGGTGTTCACGTACTGAATCTTACCGGTAGTATCGGCGTGATCGCGGTGAAGGGTAACGCCGGCATAGTCGGTGTAGACGGGGAAAACACTCTCCCAGTTCTCAAACACAGAGGCATCCGTCACGGTCATGGTGTGCGCACCGGAAATACCGTCAGCGGGAAGCACACCCTTGAAGCGGCGAATGATGGAGCACATCTGGTAGAAGTAATTGTCGGTAAAGCCGCCCTTCATGGGCTCGATGTCGCGGGAGAACTCGGCGTTGAACTGATCCACGAAACCCGTATCCGTGCCCTTGTCGGCGGGATCGGTAAAATTCTGGGCGACCCACTCGTTCCAGCGGGAGATCAGAAGCACCTGACACTCGGGGTTCTTTTCCATGACCTGACTGAACGCGTCCTCAAAAACAAGGCCCTGACCCATGGTGTCGGTCTCCAGGAAGGAGTCCAGATACTCCAAAGCGGAGAGCTTGCCGCTTCGACCCTGTCCGTAGTTGGCAAAGCCCGCGCAGCCGATGCCGATACACTCGGCATACTTGCGGGTGCTGCGGTCGCGGTAGCCGTAGCCGTAGCCGAAGTTGACCACGTTGTTATCACTCCAGTAGCCCTCGCTGTATCGGGCGTTGGGCATAACCCATGCCTTACGGTAGGTCATCACGTCTTTGTAGGTCTCGTCCTCCAGCACGGGGAAGGTGCCGTCGTCGAGGGGCTTGATCATGGCCAGGGGCTTGCCCTCCCAGTAGAACCACAGATCGGCGTACTTCTCGTTTGTCATGAACATTTCGTAGAACTTGGCGATACTGCCGTAGGACATATCCGCGGAGCCGAAATTCCACGGAACGAGATAGGGAGTCATCTGTCCCTCGGCGCGCATCTGCAGGCACACGTCGAGGAACACCTCCATGGCATCCTCGTAAAGGTAACCGTTGGTCATATCGAAGTAGAGGAAGTCCACCCCCGCCATGGCGAAGTAGTAGAGATCACGGCGGATCTGCCACACGTCGTCGGAGCGGTGGTAGCCCGTCTCGGGCTCCGTCCACCAGCAAAAGCCCCAGCGAGGGCCGAAGTTGGGGGTGTAGGGATTGACTGCCATGACCTTGGAGTTATCCACGTCACAGGTAGAACCAACCGTCCACAGGGAGTAGAACAGACCCACGTACTTCCCTTCCTTGGGCAGTCCCGCCTCGGCGGAGGTAGGGAGCACGCGGCCAAGGGCGTCGGTAGCGGTCTCGTTATAGTTGCGGATGAGGATCTGGGGGGAGTGTCCCTTCTCGGTCAGCACCTGTCCCTCGGGGGAGGCGGGAATGAAGGTAAGCTGATCCAAGGATACCGTAGGAGGCTCGGTGACGGGGGGATCCGTCTCTTCTTCTTCGGTAGGTGCCTCGGTCTCATCCGGCACCGTAGTATTCTCGGAGGACGTATCGGTCGCTGTTGTCTCTACGGGCGGTTGAGGCTCTGTACAAGCGGCCAGCGTAGAAGACAGCATCAAAGCCGCCAAAAGGCAAGCTACGATCCGATTATAATTTGCTTTTTTCATGTTTTATCTCCTTTACGCCAAGTAAACACCTTATTTAAGCAGAAAAACAATGCGGTCTTATGAAAAGCCAATTGGGGATATTCGCCGCCAATGTTTGCGTATTCGACCTTAATGGTGTGATATCCTTTGGCAAGGCGCAACGCGCCGAGGGCTTTCGGGGTCTTGTCCACCCCCTCGGTGATACCGTTCATGACCTTGGTCACCAAACGGCCGTCGATATACAGACGGGCACCGTCATTCGTTTGGATGGGAAATTCGTAGACACCGTCTGCCGCTATGAGAACGTACCCCTCAAAGGCAAGAGCAAAATCTCTCACTCTCTCGCCTGCCGCCGCCAAGGAAACCTCCGTCACAACAAAAGATTCTTTCGCGTTGGCGGCAATATGGGCGAAATCGGGCATTTTGCCGTAATGCGCGGGAAGCGTATAAAGGGTCGCGCGCAAGCCTGCTTGCAGATTCGTTTCACATACGCAAGCAGCAGGCATATAGCGGACAGCTCCTTCCACGCGAGCAGGAAGAATGGTCTCGCGGTCGCCATTGTAGGGAACGGACAGGGTCAACGTATAATCATTACGGCGCTCCGGGGCGCTGTCACCCGTGGTGAACCAAGAATGGAGATCATATACGTCTGTGACGTTGTCCATCCAATGGAAATTCAGCGTGAAGCACTCGTCGGTCAAGCCAAGCAAGGAACGCGGAACAGCAACCATGAATTCGTGATTCTTGACTTGATAGCTCACCGCCCCGATCTCTTGCCAAATGCCGTCTTGATAAGCGCAAAGGGTCGTGGTGGTATCGTCGATCACGTCGTAGTTGATGACGAAATCGTACCCCTCCCAGCCCGTGGATTTATCGTTGTCGGTGTCCAGGAAGAGCAGCATCCAGTTCTTCCCTGCTTTGGGGTCGGTGATGGGCGCGGCGGTGCGGACGTAGGCGTAGACCATGCCCTCATCAGCAGTCACGCGGGACTCCACAATGTCGTTGCGTCCCGTGAAGTTCCGATAGTGGAAGGTTCTCGTCACGTCGGGCTCGTCGCGGTGGGCGGTGTCCACCTCGAAGTCCCAAAAGACGGGGGTGACGCTCTGCCACTGGTCAAAGTTTCCCTTCACATCCACCGTCTTCGGGGTAGGCTCGTCAGCGGGGAGAACACCCTTGAAGCGGCGGATGATGTTGCCCATCTGGTAGAAGTAGTTATCGGTGTAGCCGCCCTTCATGGGCTCGATATCCCGAGAATACTCCCGATTGAACTGGTCGCAGAAGCCGAAATCCAAGAGGTTCAGATTCTGGGCGCCCCACTCGTTCCAGCGTGAGATGATCAGCACGTCGGTCTCGGGGTTCTTTTGGAGCATCTCCTCAAAGTTCTCCTCCAGCATGATGCCTTCACCCATGGTAGGTGTCTCCAGAAAGCGGTCGAGGTACTGTCTTTGGGAGTAGGTATGGCCGCTACGACCCGAGCCGGGGGTGGCAAAGCCCGCCACGCCGATGCCCACGCACTCGGAGCGCTTGGGATCGTCGGTGTAGCCGTAGAAGTACCGGAAATTCGCCAGCCAGCCGTCGCCCCAGAACTTGTAGCCCGAGCCCACCTCCTCACCCGGCCACGCGTAGCCGGGCCAAGAGATGCGAAAGGTAAAGAAATCGGTCAGCTCCTTGCTGTCAAAGGCGGACATACCGCCCTTGCCGTCGTTCTTCAGCATGGCCAGGGGCTTGCCCTCCCAGTAGAACCACAAATCAGCGTACTTTTCGTCCTTGTAGAACATCTCGTAGATATCCACGAGACCGTAGCCGGGGGCATTCCGATCCGCCTCGGCCAGCGCCCACGGGACGATGTAGGGGGTCATCTGCCCCGCCGCGCGCAACTCCAGACAGGTGTCCAAGAGGGCGCGGAGGGACTTTTCGTAAATGTAGCCGTTGGTGAAATCCAGATAGATGAAGTCAATCCCCGCCATGGCGAAGTACCGCATATCCCGCTTGATCTGCCACACGTCGTCCGAGACGTGGTAGCCCGTTTCGGGCTCGGCCCACCAGCAGAAGTCCCCGTGCTTACCCAAAGAGGGGTTTTCGGGATCGCAGGCGTAGGCCTTGGTCACGTCGTAGTCGGTGTGAAAGCCATGCAGACTGTCCGTCCAGATGAGGTAGAACAGACCCACGTATTTATCCTTCTTGGGCAGTCCCGCCTCTTGGGGACTCACCAGCTTCCGCCCCAGAGCGTCGGTGGCGGTTTCGCCCCCGTTGGGGATGAGGATCTGGGGGGATGCCCCCTTTTCGGTGAGGATCTGCCCCGCGGGGGAGGCAGGGGTGAAGATCAGATCGGGGTGATTTGCCTCGGAGGGGATCTTCTTCATACAATGCTCCTTTCGTCTAAAAGACGGAATACTTTCGTTAAAGGCGCGGAGGGATCAAACTCCCGAGAAGAGAATGTCGTTCAGCACAGACTCCAGATACTCCTGTCTGCCGCTCATGGGCATGACGTTCGTGAGGTTCGCGCCGTAAGCGGCGAGGGATTCAAGGGTGACGTTGCCCTCGCGGATGTCTTTGCCGATGCCCTCGTTGTAGGAGGCGTAGCGCTTGGCCACATACTCGTCAATGCGGCCGTCCTCGATGATCTCGTAGGCCTTGATGAGACCGAGAGCGAAGGCATCCATACCCGCGATGTAGGACAGCAGTACGTCCTCAAAGGTGTTGGACTGACGTCGAGCCTTGGCGTCGAAATTCAGACCGCCGTTGGTGAATCCACCCGCCTTGATGACCTCATACATACAGAGGGTGGTATCGTAGACGTTGGTGGGGAACTGGTCGGTGTCCCAGCCCAGCAGCATATCGCCCTGGTTGGCGTCG
>JAZOOM010000136.1:0-13526 GCA_045655025.1 Eubacteriales bacterium
TCGACAGATACCACGAGGCCGTAGAGAGCCTTCTGAAAACCGTCCGCGAGACCCAGAGAGAGAACATCGTCAAGGCCGGCGAGATCGTCGCCAACGCCGTTGAGACAGGCCATAAGATCTACCTCGGCCACATCGTTCACGGCATCGAGATGGATCTTATCTACCGCGGCGGCGGCCCTATCTTTTACAAGGAGTACAAGCCCGGGGAGACCGAGCTGAAAGAGGGAGACGTGCTGTTCGTTTCCTCGGTTTCGGGCCGCACCAAGTCGGTGGTGGATCTGGCCTGGGACTGCATGCAGAAGGGCATTCACGTCATCGCTCTGACCTCCATGGTCTACGCCTCCAAGGTGGATCCCGTCCATGAGTCCGGCAAGAAGCTTCACGAGTTCGTGACCTTAGCTCTGGACAACTGCGCTCCCGCCGCTGAGGCCATGCTGGAGGTGGAGGGCCTGGAGGCTCACTTTGCCGCCTCTTCGGGTATTTCCTCCGACTACATCATGTGGAGCCTGACCTCCGTCTGCGTGGAGAAGATGCTCCGCGACGGCTTTACTCCCGGTATTCTCAAGTCGGCCAATTTCCCCGGCGGTAACGACTATAACAAGCAGGTCATTGAACCACACTATGAGGAGTTCGGGTGGTAATGAGCGCGCTTATGGCAGCCTGTTCAAGCAAGTGGCCTGACAATTCACGTAATCTTTTCCCATAAAATGGGGCTGATCCTTTTGCTTTGTCGGAAAGCGAAAGGATCAGCCTCTTTTTTGTTTGTATGCGTAGATGTTATTTGAAAAGCGCCATAAGCAGCGTACCCGTCACGATCGTGATAAGTCCGAACAACGCTTTCCCGGATAGCTTTTCCTTGAAAACGAAATAGGAGAAGATCACGGTTACGAGTATACTCAGCTTATCGATGGGAATGACCACGCTGACGATTCCGTTTTGAATGGCGTAGTAGTAGCAGAGCCAGGAGGCTCCCGTGGCGAGTCCCGAAAGCGCGATGAACAGGAATTCTTTTTTGTCAATGCGTTTTATGCCTGCGTGCTTGCCTTTGGCAACGACAATGATCCACGTCAGGATCAGAACCACCCCCGTTCGGATGGCGGTAGCGAGGTTGGATTCGACATCCGCAATGCCTGCTTTCGCGAGAATGGAGGTCATTGCCGCGAATACGGCGGACAGAACGGCGTACAATATCCAGAATTTGCATTCCTGTTTCTGCTCGGCTTGCTTTTTCTCGACCATCAGGAGAATACCAACGGCCAGTATGACCGTTGCGATCAGCTTAACGGCCAGGTTGGAGGTTTCACCAAAGCAGACGATGGCGAGCAGTACCGTCAGAACGGTGCTTGATTTATCAATGGGGACGACCTTGTTGATGTCTCCGTTGGATAGTGCCTTGAAGTAGCATATCCAGGACGCGCCCGTGGAAAGTCCGGAGAGGATCAAGAAAGCAAAAGATTTTCCGCTTATGGCCGTAACGGTGGAATGGGAGCCGACCACAAACACCATGATCCACGCAAACACCAAAACTACGGCGGTTCTTAATGCCGTGGCGAGATCGGAGTCGGTTTTCCGAATGCCGCATTTGGCCAGTATGGACGTTGCTCCCGCGAATATGGCGGAAAGAATCGCCGCGCCTATCCAAAACATATGCTTACCTCACGTTTGCTTACGGTTCTTGTCAAAATTCTTGTTTGACGATACATCTATTATACCATGTTTTAACAGACATTTCAATTCGCAAATATGAAAATTATAAAATTACGTATTGAAAAAACACGGTATCATACGGAGCGTATCACGAATAGGAGTTTTTATGTCGAACTTTGAAGCCATCATGGATGGATACGGTATCATTCTTCATTTTGTCGCGGAATTGACGGTTCACAGTCTTGAGCTGATCGGTGTGTTTATCATTGTGGTCGGATCCTTCCGAGCTCTCGGTCAACTGCTCATTCGTTTGCGCACCAAGCAGTCCATAAACGTTATGATCGAGCTGGGGCGAGCTCTGGCTTTGGGATTGGAGTTCAAGATGGGGGCGGAGATCGTCAACACCGTGATCGTTCGGGAGATCCGAGAGCTGTTGATTTTGGGGGTGGTGATCGCATTGCGTGCCGTTCTGGCCATTCTCATTCATTGGGAGATCAAGAACGAGCGGCGGGATGAGCTGGAAAAGGAAGCCGCTCATGGCTCTGACTCACAGACATGATGTTTACCTTTACCGTCAAAACAGGCGCACAGCCCTTGGCGAGCTGTGCGCCTGTTTCATTTCAATACGTGTTATAGACTCACGATCCACTCCGCGGCCTTCAGGACAAGGGGGAGTGTTCCAACCGAAAGCAAGGAGGACGTTCCTACGGTTTGGGAGGCGTATCCGGCGTTCAGGCCGTACATTTCCGAGAACATGGTGATACTGGCCGCCGCGGGGAGTGCCGCCTCTACGGTGGCGAACAGAACCATGTCCGAGGGCAGGCCGATCAGCTTGCCGATGATGCACACCACCAGGGGGATCACGACCAACTTCATGGTGGAGAAGTAGTAGATCTTGCCCGAGCCGAAGATCTGCTTGGGAGTTCTGGTGGCCAGAAGGGCACCTGTGATGAGCACCGAAATGGGGGTGCACAGGTTGGACAGGTACATCATGAACTTGGACAGGAAGGCGGGAATGACGAAATTCGGGAAGGGAATCACCGCCATATACAGGAGCACGCCGATGAGGCAGGGGATAGAGCCCAGGTTGATGAAGATCTTTTTGACGGTCAGCTTAATGTCGGGACGCTTTCTCGCCAGAATAGCGATGCCCCACGACCAGATGAACAGGTGGAAGCTGATGACGTAGAAGGAGGCGAGGAACAGACCGTAAGACCCGAACAAGGCCTCCATGATGGGAAAACCGATGAAGCCCGCGTTGGTGAAGACCAAAGAGAACTCGGTGATCTTACGCTCGTCCAGATCCCGAAAGCCCTTGCACAGGAAGAAGGCCATGACTGCCATGAGGGCGTGAAGCACCATGCCCAGTCCCACGATGACGAGGCCGTCGGTGAGATATTCCATGGAGAATTCCGCCTCCACCAGCGCGGAGACGATCATCATGGGCTGACCGATCTTGATAATGAGGGTGGAGAGGCGTTTGGAGGCTACGTCATCGATGATGCCCTTCTTGCGGGCGAAAAAGCCGCAGGCCATGAGAAGGAACAGGGTGGCTATGATGGTGAGAAGCGCGGAAAAATTCATGATTTTTTGATCCTTTCGGAGTTTCCCGAGCGGAGGGATCCGTTGTCGGTTCAGTTGCTTTGCAGAAGATCCAATTGTTGCTTGATTCGCTCCATGTCCAGAAGCATGTCCTCTTTTTTGGAAGCATCTCGGAGTAAGGCGGCGGGGTGGTACACGGCGGTCAATAGATAGTTTCCCTTGCGGACGAACTGTCCATGCTCCTGTGTGATACGAAAATCCGGCCGTATAAGTCTCATGGCCGAAATGCGTCCCAGGCATACAATGATCTTGGGCTGAATGAGTTTGACCTGCTCGCGCAGATAACCGATGCAGGCGTCTTCCTCCGCGGGGAGCGGATCGCGGTTTTGGGGAGGGCGGCATTTGAGGACGTTGGCGATATACACCGATTCTCGGGGGATATCCACGGCGTACAGGTATCGGTCGAGCAGCTTGCCGGCGGCTCCCACAAAGGGAATGCCCTGCTCGTCCTCCGCTTGTCCGGGCGCTTCGCCTACGAACATCAAGTCAGCCTGGCGGTTGCCAACGCCGAACACCAAGTTGGTTCGTGTCTTTCCCAAAGGGCAATTTTGGCAAGCTTTGCACCGATCGATCAGCTCGTTCCATGCTTGTTCGGACATGACAGACCTCCGTTTGAAATTTCAAGCTTTGCTCGAAAGCCGTGCTTTACGAGCCCTGTGACATTTTTTCGTAAAACGCCATGATCTTTTCCAGGCGATGATGGAGCCCGGACTTGGTGATGGGGGGAGAGTGGAGCTCGGATAGCTCCGACAGCGTTACGTCCGGGTTGTTGAGGCGCAAGCGGGCGGTGTACTGCAGCTCGTCGGGTAAAGCCGCCAGCAAATTATGCTCCTCCAGGTATAGGATCGCCGCCAGCTGCTTGGCTCCTGTGCGTATGGCGCGGGAAATATTCTCTGCCACGCAGTTGGTGGCGCGGTTTTCGTCGTTGCGGATGGAGCGTTCGATCTGGGCATTAAAGAATTGGAACACCGAAGAGGTGGCTCCGACGTAGGCGAGAAGCTCTTGGATCACGCCGCCGCTCTTGCAGAACAAACCCGTTTGTCCTTTACGGTTCGTCAAGCCCAGCTCGTAGCCTGCCTCGGCCAGGAGAATGCGCAGGGGTTCTATGCGTCCATCATTGGGAAGCTTGATCTCCAAATGGTAGGATTTAGCCGGGTCGTTTACCGTGCCGCAGGCGATGAACACACCGCGGAGGAAATGCACACTGCATCCGTCGCATTTAAAGCCCATGGAGGATGCCAGGGTCTCGCAGGCCGCCTCCGACTCGGGAAGATTGATCAGAGCGGAGAGGTTTTTGGCAGCCTGTTTATATTCAAAGGACAGGTGGGCGTAACGATGGGCGCCTCGGGTCTCGGCGGTCAGGGTTGCCTCACGGGAAAACAACGTGTGCAGGAGAGTGAACGCCTGTTCGTGGGGGTGATAGGTGCCTTCTTTATCAATGGGGAAGGTAGCTGTGATCCGATCACCCTCTACCGCCGCACCATAGATCAAGCCGTTTAGAAACGCGCGGCGGCAACATAGGGGCTTGATACTCAGACTCCCCAGCTCATTTCGTATGTTCGTGGCAAAAGACATAGAATCTCCTTTTCGGAACGCTTACCATTCCGTATCCTGTTGGGGATCCAATCCGTCGGAGATCAAGTGGATCTCACATTCCAGACGATAGTGATAGACCCGCTCTACCTCGTCGCGAACCAGTCGCACCAAGGCGATCACGTCGGCGGCGGTTGCTCCTCCGGTGTTGATGATGAAGCCCGCGTGCTTTTCTGATACCTGCGCGCCACCTACGGACACGCCTTTCATGCCAACGTTTTCGATCATGCGACCTGCAAAATCCATTACGGGGCGTTTGAAAACGCTTCCCGCGCTGGGATACTCCGTCGGTTGCTTGTCTTGACGTGTCTTTTTATTGGCTACGGTGACGGCATGAATGTCGGGAGCATATCCGTAGCTCAGTGTAAGCACTGAGCTGAGGACGATCCATTCGGGATGCTCCAGGTAAACGCTGTGGCGGTAACTCAGATCCATCTCCTGATCGGTGAGACGAACCACGCGGCCGTTGGTGAGATCGTAGTATTCCGAGGATACCAGTATGCGCTCCATTTCGCTGCCGAACGCACCCGCGTTCATAACCGTGGCACCGCCTACCGTGCCGGGAATGCCGTGGGCAAATTCCAGACCCGAAAGACTGCGTGATTCATCCTGACAAGCCCAGGCCAATGCCGATAGTGACGCGCCGCACTCGGCGTAGATCTGACAGAAGGTGTGGGTTTTGCGGAATTCCTCTTTGTCGGGGGCTTCGTCCTCCTCAAACACGACACGCTTGGCGCGGGTGGTCAGGACCACGAGACCGTGGTAGCCGTTGTCGGGGAAGAGTACGTTGGTTGCTTTTCCCAGTACGCATATGGGGCATTTGCCGCCCAAATCGCGCCAGAAGGTCAAAACCTGGATCAATTGGGCACGGCTGGCGGGCCACACGCAAAGAGCCGCGTGCCCACCAATATGAAAGCTGGTGTAATCCGCCATGGGGTGGTTGAATTTGCATTCGATTCCGCTTCCGTGAAACGCGTTGTACAGATCTCGCAGTTGGCTTTCAAACGGCATAAACGACTCCTTTCCTGCGCGCGGCGCATCATTTGGTTTGTGTATGTATAAAGATGGAGGACTCAAAAAGGAATGATGGGCATATCAATGCAATAGGATGGATTCCAACTCACTCAGACGGCGGATCGTATGGGTGATCTTCATGCCGGCGGGGGCGTCCTTACCCCGGGGATTGAACCAACAGGTATCCAGTCCGGCGTTGATTCCTCCTTGGATGTCCGAGGACAGGGAATCACCGATGACCAACGCGTCCCGCGGGTCAAAGCCCGGAATAGCGGCGGCTACCTGATCGAAAAATTCCTTTTCCGGCTTGGCACAGCCCATCTGCTCCGAGATGAAGCAGGCATCAAAATATGTGGCTAAAGGGCAACCGCCAAAGCGGCGGGTTTGCACAGAAGCGATACCGTTGGTCACAATGTAGAGTCCGCAGCGGCCGTGAAGGGAAGCGATCAGCTCCGGTGCGCCTTCTACCAGTTGGGTTTGACGGGAAAGAGCCTCTTCGTAATCGTCGGCCATGGCTACGGGATCACCCTCGTACCCCACGGCTCGGAAGAAGTCCGAGAACCGTTCTACGCGGAGACGGTCGCGGGTGGTGAGCCCTTGCTCCAGACGTTTCCAGTGCCCGTCGTTGATGGAGGAGTACAGGGAGATTGTTTCTCGGTCTGTTGGCAATCCTCGGGCAGAGAGGCAATTTTTGATGGCCTGATCTTCAGCGGCTGTGAAATCCAGAAGGGTGTTGTCAGCGTCGAACAGCGCGATACGGTAGCCCATGGCGACCTCCTTTTTCAGTCTATGCGGGGTGTCGGATGGATGTGAATACTCACTCTATATCATACCATAAAATCGTTTTTTTTGCAAGAGCAAACGCGGGTTTTCTCCGTGGAAAATACAAAAAATCTTCAAATTCGCCCGGGCATGGACATGGACCCTGCGGACATGATTCTCCCGAAAAATATTGACATTCTTCCGAAAATGTGTTATAATATCAGTTAAAACATGAAAGAAAGGATGCGCTATGGGAAAACGTAAAGAACCAAACGCCGATGAGACAGTCGCCTATCCCCGCACGGGAAACAGACTTTGTCGACTCGTCGCGATCGCATTGTGCATCGCTTTTTTTGTGGTGATCAATATGGTCGTTATTTTCGCTTTTTCGGAAGAAGACCGAGAGGAGTCGGGTACACGAAGCGCGGGGGTTACCGCCTTTGTGGTTCGTGTCATATACCCCGATTATGATCATATGGCCTACGATGACCAAGTGGCTGTTATGGAATCCGCTCACCGCTTCGTCCGCAAGGCTGCTCATTTTTTGGAGTACGCCCTCTTGGGATTTCTGACCTCGGGACTTGTCCTGTTCCTTCGTCGCCACTTGTTCCGACGTAAGCCGAAGCGTTGGAAAACGTGGGTTTATCCCGCGGTATTTTGCTTCCTATACGCTGTTACCGATGAGGTACATCAGATTTTCTCCGAGCGTGGTGCCAGTCCTACGGACGTGCTGATCGACACGTTTGGGGCAATCGCCGGGATCCTTTTGATTCAACTGATCGCGCTGATTGCGTCATATGCCCAACGCAAGGGAAGCGGGAAAAAGCGCGGACGGAAAGAAATTGAAAACGAGGAGGAGAATCCGAAAGATCTCGTATCCGAACAGGAGGACCCGCCATGCGCACCACCCGATACCGTCTGACCACGACTGTTCCCGGTGTCAGATTCACCGCCGCTGTGGTAGCGGATCTGCACGACCGCGATTACGCTCCCATTCTTTCCATTCTGCAAAGGGAACGACCCGATCTGATCCTCATTCCCGGAGATCTGACCGAGGAGCTGGATATACCCTTCGATCCGAGTGCGCGTCCCGGCTTGGGGATTCTGAAGGAGTGTGTCTCCGTCGCGCCCACCTTCTACTCCTTGGGTAATCATGAGATCGGAGCCCGTCACAGTCGCATTTATCAAGCGAAGCTGTCTCGGGAGGGAGAGTTTCCACCCTTCGTGATGGGTCCCGCTTGGCGTCGGATCATTGAGGAAAGCGGCGTCACCCTTTTGGAGGATGGGTATACGGTTTGGCAGGGGGCATCGTCCGCGCCAGTAATCATTGGCGGGCAGGGCTCGGGGCTTCTCTGTCCAAATTGGATTCCCGATCTGAGTTGGATGGGGGATTTCACCGCCGAGCCGGGGTATAAGCTCCTTCTTTGCCATCATCCCGAGTATTTTGATCGGTACCTGCGCCCCTTCGATTTGGATCTGATCGTGTCCGGCCATGCCCACGGAGGTCAATGGCGTATATTCGGCCGGGGAGTTTACGCTCCTGACCAGCATCTGTTCCCTAAATACACCTCGGGAGTCCACGAGAACCGTCTGGTTATATCCCGCGGTGTTGCCAATACCGTCCCCTTCGCGCCCCGTTTTTTCAATCCCTGCGAGGTTTTGATCTTGACGGTGGAGAGCAAGTGAGGGGGAAATATTCACGCGCGAAAAACGCCCTCGTTATTCCGAAGAATGGAGAACGGGGGCGTTTTATAGATGTGGATCGGAAGGATTGGGGGTGGCACGGTGTAAGGGATTCTGAACCCACAATTCTCTCTCCGCACGGCTTCGAGCGAGTTGATCAAGTTACACTCCGTGCCCGGCGGGGGCTGCAAAGGGGAGTAGCTACACGCTCATACGTCGCAGAGGTGGGAACCAAGGGATTCGAACCCACAACTCGCGCGGGGCGCGAGTTGGTCAAACCGCACTCCGCTCCCGTTGGTCGCTATAAAACAAAGATATTATGGTATCTTGCGGTTTGAACGGAGTTTCTCGGCCCAAGCACAATGCCAACAAAAAAGCCCAACGCTTGCGCATTGGGCTTTTTTGTTGGCACGGTGTAAGGGATTCGAACCCCCGACCTACTGGTTCGTAGCCAGGCACTCTATCCAGCTGAGCTAACACCGCGTGTCGTTTGCGACTCGTATATTATAGCACAGATGGTCTGTTTTGTCAACCCTTTTTTGACATTTCATTTTCACGACTTTTTGGCAATCTTTCGTAAAGTTTTTGGTATAAATTCCCGAAAACGCATTGACAAAAGCAGTCCTTGCAGGTATAATATAGGTGCAAGATCGGTCTTGCGAAAAATATGAAATACAACCCCGAAAGGAGTTTCATGATGGCAAACTTCAAAAAGCACGTGGCGGGTGGCCCTTTGATGGCCGTTGACGCCCTGGGCAGACCCACTCCCGATATGAGCTGCGGTGCTCCCGCTAACCGCGAGAACCGTTTGGTCGGTATGTTCTACTTCCTCTGGCTGGGCGAGCACGGCCGCCACAAGCCCTACGATATCTCCAAGATCGTGGCGCAGGATCCCGAGATCGGCCACAAGCCCGCGTCTCCCCTGTGGGGCGGTCACGGCGTGTACCACCACTGGGGCGAGCCCTTCTACGGCTACTACTACTCCAACGACGAGTGGGTGGTGCGCCGTCACATGAAGCTGCTCATGCAGGCCAACGTGGACTTCCTTTTCTTTGATACCACCAACGCCGCCATCTACCGCGAGAACGCCAAGCTGGTCATGCGCGTGCTCCAGGAGTACCACGACGAGGGCTGGAAGATCCCCCAGGTCATGTTCTACACCAACACCGCTTCGGGTCTGACGGTTCTGGATATCTACGACTCCATCTACAAGCCCGGCTACTGCCCCGACACCTGGTTCTGCCTCAACGGCAAGCCCGTCATCATCGCCGTCAAGGAGGAGTGCACTCCCGAGTGCCAGGAGTTCTTCAATATCAAGATGTCCCAGTGGCCCAACGAACCCGACAAGCTGGGCGGCTGGCCCTGGATGGACTTCACCCATCCCCAGCGCGTCTTCGCTAATCTGGACGGCGTGGATGAGGTCATCAACGTCTCTGTTGCCCAGCACAGCGGTAACATCCGTTTTGGGGATTCCGTTCTGTACGGCGAGACTTCCAACTGCGGCCGCGCCTACCACAACGGCGTAAACGATCCCGAGCCCGATGCTTGGAAGAAGGGCTATAACTTCGCCGAGCAGTTCGACCGCGCCATCGAGACCGACCCGCCCATCGTGCTGGTCACGGGCTGGAACGAGTGGATCGCCGGCTACTGGTCGGGTATCCCCGAGCGTCCTGTCATGTTCGTGGACGCCGCCAACTACGAGTACAGCCGCGATCTGGAAATGATGCGTGGCGGTTACTTCGACAACTACTTCATGCAGCTGGTCAGCTACGTCCGTAAGTACAAGGGTACCGACGAGACTCCCGTGTACCCCGCTGTCAAGAGCGTGGGCGTGGAGTGGAGAAAGAGCTTTGACGCCTCTCCCGCCATCTACGACTGCTTCCTCGACGGTGATATGAACCGCCACGCCGAGGGTCAGGGCGGTGTGATCTACACCAACTTTACCGCCCGTAACGTCATGGACAAAATCGGCGTTATGCACGATAAGGACAGCATCACCTTTACCATCCGCACCAAGGACATGATCTCGGATCCTCTGGGCGCGGGCTCTTGGATGAAGATCTTCCTGAACGTCAAGGGCGGCGAGAGCTACCAGTACGTGCTCAACCACCACACCCGCAAGGACGGCACCACCACCCTCGGTAAGATCGTGGGTGAGGGCGACGACCTGACCTGCGTGGACGTGCCCGACATGCTCCTGCGCTACGAGGTGCGCGGCGACGTCATGCGCATCAGCGTGCCCCGCGCCGTCATCGGTCTGGATCACGACAACTTTACCATGTGGTTCAAGGTGGCCGACAGCCGCGAGAAGTACCGCAACATCGAGGACTTCTACGACAAGGGTGACGTGGCTCCTCTGGGTCGACTCAACTTCGTGTATCGCGGAGAATAATGGTATAATTTGAATGGGGAGGTAATCATGAAAAAATTGTTATGCGTTGCGATTGCGCTGTTCATGACTTTTCTGATGTCGTCCTGCTCGTTCGCGATCGAATCGGTGCAATCTGTGGTTGATGCTATAGAGCTAAAGCGCACCATGAAAAGGGATCACGGAGATCAGTATGACCTGATTGAAATGGGTCAGGATGATAGGGGTGAATATCTTGTCTATCAGGGTCAAACCTATAGGCGCGACGAAACCCAACTATTCTTAACCTGCTTCCGCGATGCCGAAAATACGGATGACGTTTTGATTTCGTGGAGTGATCACCTTTACTATTACGAATTTTATGCCGACCGTGCAGAAAATCCCACGTATATCTATACCGATTGGTATCCTTGGGTTTATATCCGTAGTGATTACGACTATACGGCTGAGGTTTACGCGGTGGAGAATACCGATATTTCCTTCGTCTTGGCCGAAGCACTGACCCCCGTTTCGCAAGAGCTTGGGGCAGTTTCTAAAGACGTGATCACACTGACCGTCTATTCCGTAGAATGCCCCAAGCTACGTATGACTTTCACCTTTGATCAAAAAGGGGAAGCATGGTACGCCGTCAGGGAGGATACCCATTCTTGGTATTCGGTATCCGATGCGCTGGTAGAAGTTCTGTACCAAAATCAAATCGTTGTTCCGTAAAAATGTTTTTTCATATTTTCAGCCGTGCCTTTGGGTGCGGCTGTTTTTACTTGGATCATATTACGTTTGTTATCGCACATTGAACGATTGTGCCCGAATCCGCAGAGAATCTCCAATTTGAGATTCTCATATATCCTCTTTTTCTCGCCAAAGCCCTTGACAACACCCTCGAAAAGCGGTATAATAAAATGTGGAGTATTTTGCTCCTTCAACTGAAATAATTTACTGATATAGAAGGGAACCACTATGACAAAGATCGACATTTTCTCCGGCTTCCTGGGAGCCGGTAAGACCACCCTCATCAAAAAGCTCATCACCGAGGCCTACGCAGGCGAAAAGCTGGTGCTCATCGAGAACGAATTCGGTGAGATCGGCATCGACGGCGGTTTTCTGGCTGAGGCGGGTATCCAGATCAACGAAATGAACTCGGGTTGCATCTGCTGTTCTCTGGTGGGTGACTTCGGCAAGGCCCTGTCTCAGGTGCTGACCGAGTACGCCCCCGATCGCATCCTCATCGAGCCCTCGGGCGTGGGCAAGCTCTCCGACGTCATCCGCGCCGTGCAGGACGCCGCCACCGAAGGCGCTGTGCTGGGCGGCTTTACCACCGTGGTGGATGCAGGTAAGTGCAAGATGTACATGAAGAACTTCGGTGAATTCTTCAACGATCAGGTGGAGAACGCCGGTTGCATCATCCTGTCCCACACCGACACTGCCTCCGCCGCCAAGATCGAGACCGCCGTGGCTTTGCTTCGTGAGCACAACCCCACCGCTGTGATCGTCACCACCCCTTGGAACGATCTGACGGGCGCTCAGCTTCTGGAGGCTATGGAGCGTACCGATACGCTGGAGGCCGAGATGGCGCGCTTGGCCGAGGAGACCGAGCATCACCATCACCATCATCACGACGAGGAGTGCTGCTGTGGTCACGACCATGATCATGAGCATCACCACCATCACGATCACGACGAGGAGTGCTGCTGTGGTCACGACCACGATCATGAGCATCACCACCACCACGATCACGACGAGGAGTGCTGCTGCCATGACCACGATCATGAGCATCACCACCATCACGATCACGACGAGGAGTGCTGCTGCCATGACCACGATCATGAGCATCATCACCACCACCACGACGGCGAGTGCTGCTGCGGCCACGACCATGGCCACCACCATCACCACGCCGACGAGGTGTTCGTAAGCTGCGGTACCGAGACCACCGCTGCCTTTGACCGCGCCTCCTTGACGGCTTAGCTTGATGCCCTCCCCGACGAGCACAAGTACGGTATCGTCCTCCGCGCCAAGGGTATTGTGGCCGCTAACGACGGCGGCAGCTGGATCCACTTCGACTACGTGCCCGGTGAGCCCGATGTCCGCGAGGGCGGTGCTGCCGTGATCGGCCGCCTCTGCATCATCGGCGCAAACCTGAATATTCCTGCCCTGTCCGAGCTGTTCGGGGTGGAACTGAAGTAAGGAGAAAACCATGGCTTACAAAATTCCCGTATACCTCTTCACCGGCTTCCTGGAGGGCGGTAAGACCCACATGATCCAGGAGTCCATGGAGAGCGAGCAATTCAATTCCGGCGACAAGACCCTCATCATTCAATGCGAGGAGGGCGTGGACGAGCTGGATCTCTCCGCCTTTGCCTCCAAGAACTGCTACCTGGAGACCATCGAGGAGCCCGAGGAGCTGACCGCGTCCAATCTCACCGCCATGGCCAAGAAGCACAAGGCCGACCGCGTCATCATTGAGTACAACGGTATGTGGCCCCTCCAGACTCTCTATGAGAATCTGCCCGCCAACTGGGCCATCTTTCAGGAGATGATGTTTGCCGAGGCCAAGACCTTCATCACCTATAACCAGAACATGCGCTCTCTCATGGTGGACAAGCTCATGAACTGCGAGATGGTGGTGCTGACCCGTACTCCGAGCGATATTGATAAGGATGAGATCCATAAGATCATCCGCGGTATCTCCCGCCGTGCCGCCATTTCCTACGACTACCCCGACGGCCACGTGGAGTACGATGAGATCGAGGATCCCCTGCCCTTCGACAAGGAAGCCCCCGTCATTGAGATCGAGGACGATGACTTCGCCCTGTGGTACCGTGACCTTTCGGAGGAAATGGATTCGTACCAAGGTAAG
>JAZOOM010000137.1:0-14227 GCA_045655025.1 Eubacteriales bacterium
AAAAGACCAACAATTGAGGGGGACGCTTCACCTCAATTGGCGGTCTTTGGCATAATGGGTGTCAAAACATTTCGAAAAACGCGTGAATTTGGGCTTTTGTTGCTGTACAGGAGCCTTGGAGCATTTCGGAGGAGCCGCCTCCCTTGGCGGAGAGCGCGGCGTTGATCTCCTTGACGTGCTTTTTGAGGTCAATGGAGGGATCCTTGCGACCGATGACGTAGCGGTAGCCGTTTTCGTCGTTCCCTGAAAAGACACCGCACAGGCGGCCGCATTTCCCGACAGCGGCATTGAGGAGACGGCGCAGATCATTGGCATCCAGACCCTCGTCAAAGAGGCAGAGGCTTCCCTCAGTGGGGGGGATGGTGGCTACAGTTTGTGCCTCCAGTCTGGCGCGAAGCGCGTAAAGAGTCTGTTTCATATCGTTGATCTCAGCTCGCATGCGTTCAAAGCCTACGGTCACGTCGTCCTGCTTGACCGACATGGCGGCGGCCATGGCGGCTACGTCGGTATAGCGGCGGCGATAGTCGTTCAGTGCCCAGGAGCCGCAGAGCATATGGATGCGTACTCCGCCCTTATAGTGGATGAAATCCAACAGCTTGATGATACCGATCTCCCCTGTGTTGCTTACGTGGGGGGCACAGCAGGCGCAGGTGTCCTTCACGTCGTCCTCGGTGCCGACGCGCACGATGCGGACGCCCTCGGTCAGATCCAGCTTGGCGCGGTAGGTCATGGCAGACAGCTCGGTGGGATCGGGGTAGTAGGCGGTGATGGGGAGGCAGGCGGCTACAATGGCGTTGGCTTCGTTCTCAATGTCGTTCAGCTGTTCGCGTGTCAGGACACCGTCGAAATCTAGGGTGACGTCGGGGGTGTCTCCGCGGTCGCCCAAGTGGAAGCCTACGTTCTTATAGCCGTAGAGGCGATGGACGATGCCCGATACAATGTGCTCGCCGCTGTGATTTTGCATGCGGGCGAAGCGAACTGCGGCGTCTACCCGTCCCGTTACGACATCGCCTGTCTTGAAGGCGGTGGGGGAGAGATGCAGAGGGGCGGCAGACAGGGTATGGGTGATGATTCCGTCCCTTTCCTGCACGTCCACCACGGGTACGTGACCGAGCTCGCCTCGGTCGGGGTACTGGCCGCCTCCCTCGGGGAAGAATGCGGTGGCATCCAGGACTACGTCCAGAGTGTCGGGAGCTTTTCCGGGGATAACGGAGAGGACGGTGGCGGTGAAGGTATAGAGATGGCTGTCTTGGTCGAACAGACGAATGGTTTTCATGGGCAACTCCTTGGATATGATGGCTTTATTATATAACAAACGAAGAAAAAGGTCAATAGGGAAGATGGAAAAAAGGAAGGAACTTTTCTCTTGCATGAAGTCGACGGAGAAGGGAATACTACCGAAAAAGACCATGCCTTGGAGGTGCACCTATGGAACATATTCCTTCTTCCTATCTTCCGCTGACCTCATGCTATGCCGATAACGTGGCACTGCTGGATCGCGTGCTCCGCGTGGAGGAAAGCTTTGACCTCATCAAGAAGCCTCTGAAAATCGGGGCAGACGAGCTGACTCTGTACTACGTGGACGGCTTCATCAAGGACACGGTGATGATGAAGCTCATGATGTCCTTCTTGGAGTTAAAGGGGCTTTCCACGCCCACAGAGGCGGGCGTGGAGGCGTCTCCCGCTTGTCGATTCTGCGCCCGGGCGCTCCCCTACGTGGAGACCGACGTGACGGGAGAGACGGCCTCGGCAGTACGGGCGGTCTTGGCCGGATCGGCGGTGCTGGTGGGGTCTGTATTCGGCGCGGAGGTGGTTGTGGTGGATGCTCGGACGTATCCTGCGCGGGATACTGCCGAGCCCGAGGGAGACAAGGTCATGCGGGGGGCGCGGGACGGCTTTGTGGAAACATTGATCTTCAATACCGCCCTCATTCGCCGCCGCATTCGGAATCCTGCCTTGACGGTAAGCTATCTGACGGTGGGGGAATCCTCGCAGACGGATATCGCCATCGTATATATGGAAGGGAAGGCGGATCCCGAGCTGGTGGAGCGGGTCAAATCTAAACTGGGGGCGGTGAAGACCGACGCGTTGGCCATGGGTCATGAGTCCTTGGCAGAGGTGCTCATCCGAAAGCGGTGGTACAATCCCTTTCCCAAGATCCGCTACACCGAGCGGCCCGATACGGCGGCGGCTCAGCTGATGGAGGGAAGCGTGCTGGTGATTTGCGACACATCCCCGCAGGTCATGATCCTGCCGACGTCTATTTTCGACTTCATGCAGGAGACCAACGACTTCTATTTCCCGCCCCTTACGGGGACGTATATCCGCCTTGTGCGCCACGTAGTCTTTTGGCTGACGCTGTTTCTGACGCCTACGTGGTACCTGCTCATTCGCCACCCGGATTTTCTGCCCGATTGGCTCTCCTTCATCATCCCTACGGAGGTGGGACGCATTCCCATCATCGCCCAGCTGTTCCTTGTGGAATTCATGATCGACGGGCTGCGAATGGCTTCCTTGAACACCCCCAGCATGCTGTCCAATTCTCTGTCAGTGGTGGGGGGGCTCATACTGGGAGATTTCGCGGTACAGATCGGTTGGCTCATACCCGAGGTCATTCTGTACATGGCCTTTGTGGCCATTGCGAACTTTACCCAGCGAAGCTACGAGTTGGGGTATGCCTTTAAGTTCATGCGTATGGGACTGCTTCTGCTGACCGCCTTGGGAGGAGCGTGGGGGTATGGTGCGGGTGTGCTGGGGATAGCCGTGTTGCTGTGCACCAACGTCACGGTGACGGGAAAACGCCATTACCTCTACCCGCTCATTCCGTTCGACGGGCAAGCGTTGAAATCCTTATTCTTTCGGGTGCGGAAGGATAAGGGAGGGAGCGAATGAGTACTGCGCGTGCCGTCGGCATCCTTCTATACGGCGTAAAATACCTCCTCGCGGATATGCCGCGAGGAGGTATTTTTTTGCGTGAAGCGGGGGTGATGCGTTGGAAATTTGCATTTGCCCCCCTTTCCCCCACTTTGTGTGAATTCGGCTTTTTCAGAGATGGTCGGTGGGGAATCAGAACCAATATTTGTAAACTGGCGGTAAATATTGCATGAACAAAATGGAAAATCACAAACATGTATCTTGCAATTTTCCTATCAGTATAGTATAATTAGGGGGCAAAGTGGAGCGGAGTGGGGCGAAATGTGGAATTTTGGTGCAAAACTCCTCAAAACTGACGTAAAAAACAGTGATCGGAACTCATCCGACATGTGAGCAAGCGATGGGCTTGCCATAATCCGCGGAAAGGAGGGACTCGGAATGCTGAACGGCGAATACAGACATGCGATTGACGCGAAAAAACGACTCTTTATTCCTGCCAAGCATCGGGAAGTTTTGGGGACTTCCTTCATTATCGTTCGCGATTTGTACGAGCCCTGCCTGAAGATTTACTCCGCCGAAGAGTGGCAGGCCTACATCGCTCCCATTGAGGCGTTGGACGCTGACGAGGCCGCTCCCATTCTGCGGTATATCTACCGTGAATCGGTTCGCGGTGACGTGGACGCGCAGGGCCGAGTCACATTGAATGACACGCTCATCAAGCGCGCCAACATCGTCAAGGATGCTGTCATCGTCGGTTGCGGCCGATACGCAGAGATCTGGTCTGCCGAGAAATACGCGGCTCTGCTTGATGACGAGGACGCTGATGAGATCGGCGACAAGCTTCGCAGACTCAAGAAGGAAGCGAAGGGACGGGCGGTATGACGGATAGGAATATAACGGATCTGTCGGTGAACGGGACGCCCGTTGATATTGGCGGACAGATATTCGCTCACCGCTCGGTTATGCTGGAGCCCTGTATGGAGGCTCTCAGTATCAAGCCTGACGGTATTTACGTAGACGGAACTGCCGGAGCCGGCGGGCATTCCTATGAGATCGCGCGGCGGTTGACCACGGGTCGGCTGATCGCCATTGATCAGGACGAGGCGGCCATCAAGGCAGCTTCCACCAGATTGGCTCCCTTGGGGGAGCGCGCACAGGTGGTGCGCAACAATTTCCGAAACGTGGCAGACGTGCTGGACATGCTGGGGATCGAGAGGATCGACGGCATTCTCCTGGATCTGGGCGTTTCCTCCTACCAGTTGGATACCCCCGAGAGGGGATTTTCCTATATGGCCGACGCGCCGCTGGACATGCGGATGGACGCGAGAGCCGAAAAGACCGCGTACGACGTGGTCCACACCTACAGCGAGTTTGACCTCCGCCGCATTCTCTTTGACTACGGAGAGGAGCGATTCGCTCCCCGCATCGCCGCCAAGATCGTGCAGGCGAGAGGGGACAAGCCCATTGAGACGACCGGCGAGCTGGTGGCGCTCATCAAGTCCGCCATTCCCGCGGCGGCCCGTGACGGCGGACATCATCCCGCCAAGCGCTCCTTCCAGGCCATTCGTATCGAGGTCAATTCCGAGTTGGACGTGATCCGTCCCGCGCTGGAATCGGCCATGGCCAGACTCAAGCCCGGTGGCCGCATGGCGGTCATCACCTTCCATTCCTTGGAGGATCGCATCGTCAAGCAGACCTTTGCGGATATGGCGAGCGGTTGCACCTGCCCCCGTGGGCTTCCCGTATGCGTATGCGGACAGCAGCCCAAGGTTAAGGTGATCTCCCGGAAACCCATTCTCCCCGACAGCGAGGAGCTGGAAAGCAATCCCCGATCCCGCAGTGCCAAGCTTCGGGTGGCGGAAAAGCTGTGATCTGAACTTCGAATCATACGGCAGAGAATGCCGTGACTATAGATTGCGCCCGTGGCGGAGGATGCCCGGTGGGGCGGCCCCCCGAATTCACAGAAAGGAATGACGGTCCATGGAACAGGAATACAGGCAGAGTGAACGGCTCGTGGGCGAAGGCTTGATTCTGAACACCGGCGGCAGCAGTGCCCGTGTGGTGTCGGAGTCGGAGATCGATCCCGCGGTGCTTCGCCGCAAGCAGGCGGAGTGCAGCCGTTCGGAAGGCCGCTACATAGATATGTTCTGCGAGCGGTACCGTGACCGCGGTATCGCCGGTCGGATGCATACTGACGCCGCCAAGCAGGAAAAGAAGGAGGCTCTCTCCAGAGCCATTACACCCGGAGCATACGTGGGTGCCGAAGAGCTGGCCGGAAGTGCACAGCTTGACGCGTACCGCAGCGGGATCAGCGACGGTCAGCGTTACATGACCGCCGAGGATTTCACCCGTTACTACCACGACCAGCGAGGCTATAAATTCCCCCAGTACCGTACCGCTACCGATGAAGAACGCATCGCGGCGGTCAAGGCCGTATCGGTCGATACAACCCGTGAAACGAGGCTTGAACAGCCAAAAAAAGCGGGCTGGCTTACCGACGCTGACAAGCTCCCCGCATTCCTGCAAAAGCTCAGAGGCCGCAAGTGGTTTGAGTGGCTGAACGAGTGGGCAGGCGAGACCTTCCCCCGCGAGACCGAGATGAGACGCGAGAGCCGCACGGATGGCTTGAAGCGTTCCCGTCCCATTCCCGCCGGACTGGTGGCGGCACTTGTCACGGTGCTTTTGTCCATGACCATGGTCATCAGCAGTACGGTGTCGGTAAGCCAGGCTACGCGAGACATCAGCGGGCTCAAGGAGAACCTGTCTGAGCTCGAGGAAGTGCACGGCGAGCTCCGGGATCAGTTGGATCTCAAGAACGATATGCTGGCCATCGAGGAAAAGGCCTCGGGCGAGCTGGGTATGGTTCACGAAAAATATTTGAACGGCGAATATCTGACCGAGGAGTCCGAAGACCGGTTGGAGGTCTATGAGGAAGATCGGGACGGGGAGAAGATGACCGGGCTTTCCTGGTTGCTTTCCGCCTTTGGTATCGGTGACTGATCGCTGATCAACAGGCATAACGCACGTCGGGGTGACATACCCTTAAAGGGACGCTCCTGACCCCGACGGCGTATGTCCGAAGCATAAGGATGTATCAGGTGGCGTGTGCATACTCGCCACCTGCCTTTTTCCCTGTGGCGGATGGTCTTCTTTTTATTATAACACGAAAAATCATATCTGTCAATAGCTTTTTTATCTTAACGAAAGGAGTTGCTTACGGTGCAAAACCCTTACAATCCCCCTGATACGGGTACGGTCAAGCGTGCCTCCTTCATCGGCATCGCTGTTGCCGTCATATTTGTGATCCTGCTTCTCCGCATTCTGAAGCTGCAGACGTTGGACTATTCCAAATACAGGGACAAGGTGCTCAACCAGATCACCACCGAGTCCGAGGTGATCGCAGATCGAGGAAAGATCTACGATCGAAACGGTGTTTTGCTTGCTACCAGCGTGACTACCTATCGTGTATTCATCGCCCCTCGCACCGTGGCACAGGCCTCGGAGGAACAGGGGCTCAAGTATGATGTCCTCATCGCCACTGAGCTTTCGGATATTCTGGATGTAGAATACGATTTCATTCTCCAACAGACCACGTACACCAAGTATTTGGATCGCACGCTGGCTCGGAACGTGGATGAGGACGTGGCGGAGCGGGTGCGGAAGGTGATTTCTGACAACGACCTGGAGAACATGGTCTTCATACAGGCGGGCACCAAGCGGTATTACCCCAACGGCGGTATGGCTTGCCACGTATTGGGCTTTACGGGCAGCGACGGCTCGGGACAGTACGGTCTGGAGCTGAAATATGACAGCCTTCTGGCGGGCACCAACGGCCGCTACATCACCGCGCGGGACTCCCACGGCAACGAGATGCCCTATGAGTATCAGAGCTACATTGAGGCGCAGGACGGCTACTCCATCATCACCACGTTGGACGTCAATATTCAGGCGGCTCTGGAGGAGCAGCTTCGTACCACCTACATCGAGTCGGGTGGACAGAACCGCGCCACGGGCATCGTGATCGACGTGAACACGGGCGAGCTGTTGGCCATGGCCACCTATCCCGATTTTGATCTCAATGATCCCCGTACCCTCAATGAGTTCGACCGGAACAGTCTGGACGCCTCGGGTCTGGCGGCTGACAGCGAGGAATACGCCAAGCTCAAGCAGGAGCTGCAGCTGACGACCTGGTCGAACAAGGCTGTTACAGAGGCATACATGCCCGGTTCTACCTTCAAGGTGGTAACCGCCTCCATGGCCTACGAGGAGAATCTGGTGGATCCCAATCATTACTACAGCTGTCCCGGATACCACGTGGTGCTGGGCCGCAAGATCCGTTGCCACAAGGTTACGGGTCATGGCAGTCAGACCTTTGCCACAGGCTTGCAGAACTCCTGCAACCCCGTGCTCATGATGATGGGTGCCAGCATTGGCCGCGAACGCTTCTTTAACTACTTCCGCTCCTTCGGATACTTGGAAAAGACGGGGATCGATCTGCCCGGTGAGGGTGTCAGCATCTTCCACCAAGAGTCCTACTTTACAGATCCCGATAATCTGACCGCCGAGCTGGATCTGGCTACCGCCTCCTTTGGTCAGAACTTTAAGGTTACCCCCATTCAGCAGATCATGGCCGTGGCTACCGTGGCCAACGGCGGCTACCTTTTGACCCCTCGCATGGTCAAAGAGGTTGTGGACAGCAAGGGAAACGTGGTGGAGTCCTATTCCACCGGCGTGAAGCGGCAGGTCATTTCCAAGTCTACCTCCGAAAAGCTGTCTGCCGTTCTGGAGCAGGGCGTATCGGGCGGTGCGGGTGCCAAGAACGCCTACGTGGCGGGCTACCGCGTAGCCGCCAAGACGGGTACCTCCGAGAAGATCGACAAGAAGAACGAGACCGGCAAGGAGTACTACATTTGCTCCTGCGTGGGCTTTGCGCCCGCGGACGATCCCGAGATCGCCGTACTGATCCTGGTGGATGAGCCCACCAAGGGCGTGCTGTACGGCAGTACCGTGGCCGCCCCCTACTTGGCGGGTGTTATGCGCAACGTGCTCCCCTACTTGGGCGTAGAGGCTGTCTACACCGACAAGGAGCTGGCCAATTTGGCTGTAGAGGCTCCTTCCTTGGTGGGCTGGTACGCCACGGTGGCTGAGTCCCAGGCCGCGACCCTGGGCATTGAGGTAGAGATCGTGGGCAGCGGCTCCATGGTGCGGGCTCAATCTCCCGCTCCCAAGACTTTGATGGAATCCCACAACGCCAAGATCATTCTGTACACCGAATCCGACGGCGAGCGTCCTACCGTTACGGTTCCCGACCTGTCGGGCAAGACCGCTGTGGCTGCCAATGAGATCCTGGCGAACTACGGCTTGAATATCCGTATTGCCGGAACCAATAATTATATGAGCGGCTCGGGCGCGGTAGCCGTGGCCCAGTCCCACGCTCCCGGAAGCGTCGTCGAGCGGGGAACGGTCATCACCGTAACCTTCCGCAATCAGGACGCGGACGATATCGGACAGGAGTGACAGTTAAAAACGAGCAAATCCCACTCGCTCCACCGCTAATACCCAGGATGTAGAAACTCGCGCCCCTGTGGAGGGACAACATGACTCTGCATCCCCAATTCATGCTCTTATCTCACCTTCTGACCGAGGCCGAGATCCCCGTTCCCGTGGGGGTCGGGGATCTCACGGTCAAGGGGATCGCCTCGGATTCCCGACGGGTATCCGAGGGGGATCTCTTCGTTGCCATAGGCGGGCTTCATACCGATGCCCGTGTCCATATTCCCGAGGCGGAGGCCAAGGGAGCTGTGGCGGTGGTCTGCGAGGCTCCCTTGCCCGCGGATCTGAGGGTATCTATTCCCGTGATCCCCGTGTCTTTTGCCCGTGTGGCTATGGCGTACCTGTACGATGCCTGGTACGGGCATCCGTCGAGGAAGCTGCGTATGGTTGCCGTTACGGGTACCAACGGAAAGACCACGGTCTCCTCCATGCTCCACGCTCTGCTGACCGCTTCCGCCGTACCCTGCGGTCTGATCGGTACGGTGGGATGTCGATCCACCGGGGGAGACGGGGTGATCTGCTGCGCTGACGGGCAACCCTACAGCGGCATGACCACGCCCGATCCTTGGGAGCTGTATCCGCTGTTGGCTCAAATGGCGGAGGATGCTCCAAAGGATACCCGCTATCCGCCTACCGTGGTGATGGAGGTTACGTCCCATGCCCTGATGTTGGGAAAGGTGGCGCCCCTGCGCTTTGAGCTGGGGATCTTCACCAACCTCACCCCCGAGCACATGGATCTCCACGGCACCATGGAGGATTACTATACCGCCAAGCGTTCTCTTTTCGAGGTGTGCCGCTATGCGGTGATCAACGCCGACGACCGTTACGGCAGACGGCTTCTGGCTGAGCCTCTGCCCATCCATCACTACTACATCTGCCATGCCGACGACAGCTACGGCCGAAGCCCCATGGCGGATCGGATGTGTCCCGGAGGGGAGGGAACCTGTACCCGACTCTACGCTGAGCAGATCAAGAATATGGGTGAGGAGGGTGTTTCCTTTAAGCTCACCTCCCCCGATGCCCGTCTGCGCCTGCATTCCCCTATTCCCGGCGGTTTTACCGTCATGAACGGATTGGAGGCCGCCACCGCCGCTCTGGCCTTAGGGGCTGATCCCGGGGCTGTACGGGATGGGCTGGCACACTTCGGCGGCGTGTCGGGGCGCATGGAGCGTGTTCCTCTTCCCGACACCGATACCGCTTTTTCGGTATTCATTGATTTCGCCCATACCCCCGACGCTATGGAGAATCTACTCCGCACCGTCCATGGGTTTCGCCGTCGGGATCAGCGCATCGTGCTGGTCTTCGGATGCGGCGGAGACCGTGACCCCTCCAAGCGGAAGGTCATGGCGCGCATCGCTTCACGCATGGCTGACAGCTTGGTGATCACGTCGGACAACAGCCGCAGTGAGGATCCCGCGGATATCATTTCGGATATTCTGTTGGGGGTGGACAAGGAAAGCGAATTTGCCGTCGTACCCGATCGAAGGGAGGCCATTCGCTACGCGATCCGCCATGCCCGCCAGGGAGACATCATTCTGCTGGCAGGTAAGGGGCATGAGACCTACGAGATCGACCGCACGGGGAAGCATCCCTTCTGTGAGAGGGATATCGTCCTGCAAGCCGTCAAGGAATTTCACCCGTTCCGCAACGGGTCATAAAAGAAAAAAAGAAAGGCAGGCTACCGCCATGAAGATCCATCTTACCTCCCCCATCGCTATTTCCGATCTGGCCGTCATGGCGGGCGGCCAACTGGTCAGCTACGGTATCTCTGAGCAAGTGGGGATCAATCATATCTGCACCGACTCCCGGGAGGCCGACGTCAATACTCTGTTCTGCGCCATCCGCGGAGAGCGAGTGGACGGTCATAACTACATGGCCAAGGCCGCTGAGCTGGGCTGTGCCGTGTTCCTGTGCGAGCGGATCCCCGATCCGCTGCCTGCCCTGTCCTGCGCCTTTATCGTGGTAGCGGATACCGTGGATGCCCTGTCGGCGTTGGCCCTGTCCCGCCGCGAGGGGGAGATGAGGGATCTGTCTGTGGTGGCCATCACGGGAAGCGTGGGGAAGACGACCACCAAGGAGATGACCGCCGCTGTGCTGGAGCAGAGCATGACCCTGTTCAAGAAGGAAGGGAACTACAACAGCACGATCGGCCTGCCCCTGTCCTTCATGGAGATCCCCACCGACACCGAATGCGCCGTTTTGGAGATGGGCATGAGCAGTCGCGGCGAGATCGCGACCATGTCGCAGGCGGTGCGCCCCAACATCGCGGTGGTGTCCAATATCGGCTCTTCCCATTTGGAATACCTGGGCACCCGTAAGAACATTGCCCGCGCCAAGCTGGAGATTGCCTCCGGCTTATCCGAGGGAGACATCCTGCTCATCAACGGCGACGAGCCCTTGCTGGAATGTCTCGGACAGGATTTCGGAGAGGATCTTCCCGTGATCCCCGAGGGTATCCGCGTACTGCGGGTGGCTTTGATGCCGTCTCCTGACGTTGACTATTTGGCGTCCGCTATCTCACCCCACATCCGCGGTATGGAATTCAGCTTGACCACGCCCGACGGGTATTGGCCTCGCCTGTACGTGCCCGCTTTGGGAGAGCATATCGTTTGGGCGGCCGCCTTTGCCGCCGCCGTGGGGCATCTGAATGGGCTGACCGAGGATCAGGTCCGCGAGGGACTTGCCTCCTACCGTCCCGCCAATATGCGGCAGAATATACGCGCGGTGGGCGGGGTGACGGTCATTGAGGACTGCTACAACGCCGCTCCCGAGTCCATGAAGGCCGCGCTGGACGTGTTGGCTATGGCCGCGTCCTCTGCGTCCAACGGCCGCCGTATCGCGGTGCTGGGGGATATGAAGGAGCTGGGAGCCAACGGTGATGCCCTCCACCGCGCGGTGGGACGGTACGTTGTTACCAAGGGTGTGGATCTTTTGGTCACAGTAGGCGAGCTGGGCGCTGAGATCGCCAAGGGTGCGCAGGAGGCGGGGATGGATCCTAACGCCGTTACGGTGACGGGAGGAACTGATACCTACGCTGAGACCGCTGACTACTTGAAGAGTATTCTCCGCGAGGGGGATCGCATCCTGTTCAAGGCCAGCCGCTCTATGAGGCTGGAGACCATGATCGAGGCTGTGTTCGGCCCGTCGGAGCAAGTATAAATAAAGTGTACCTATAAAAAATAAGAAAAAGAAGAAGGGGAGCATCATCATGAATGCGTACGCAACGTTTTATGAAACCAATTTTTACATCCTCCTTGGCATTATGGCGGCGGCCGCCTTCGGCTTGACCCTGCTGTTCGGCCGTATCGCTCTGCCCATCCTCATCGCCAAGAAGGCGGGGCAGCCCATTAAGGAATGTCTGAAGAACCATGCGGGTAAGGCGGGGACTCCCACCATGGGCGGTATTTCCTTTGTTCCTGCCTTTCTGCTGGTCATGCTGGGCTTTACGGTGTACGTAGGGCTCACCTACGGTTGGGAGAGCTGCAGTGAGGTGATCCCCGTGGCTTTGGTTTCCCTGTATGCGTTGGCTAATTCCGCCATCGGCTTCGCAGACGACTACTTCAAGCTTCTGCGCCGTCACAACGACGGCTTGACCGAAAAGCAGAAGCTGGTTTTGCAGGTGACTATCACCGCCGGCTTCATCGCCATGATGGCCATAACGGGGAATCTGACCACGGCTCTGCGCATTCCCTTCACCACTCTGGAGTGGGAGCTGGGATGGTTCGCCTATCCGATCTACCTGATCGTCATGATGGGCTTCGTTAACGCTACCAACATCACCGACGGCTTGGACGGTCTGGCCTCCTCCATCTGCGCCACCGTGGCCGCCTTTACCGTGGCCTTCTCCATCAACGCGTGGCACGTATTCCGTAGCTTTGAGTCCGATCTGGTGGGCTTCATGGGCGCGGCATTGCTGGGCTGTGTGATCGGTTTCCTGATGTACAACCATCACCCTGCCAAGATGTTCATGGGTGACACGGGCTCTCTGTTCCTGGGAGCCGTCATCATGGGCTGCGGTGTGCTGGCGGGAGAACTGCTCCTGTTCGTGCTGGCGGGCTTCATGTTCGTCATTGAGATGCTGTCCAGCTTTTTGCAGATCATGTATTTCAAGCTGTCCCACGGCAAGCGTATTTTCAAAATGGCACCTCTCCACCATCACTTTGAGAGGTGCGGCTGGAAGGAGACCAATATCGTTTGGGTGTTTACTCTGGTGTCTGTCCTCTTCTGCCTTGCGGCGTGGTTTGGTATGTAAGCTCCAATGAAACATATTCTAAAAGAGTGAGGTGAGAACCCATGAAATGGGAATTCCCCCGCAAGGTCGCGGATAAGACCCGCAGCTATATCAAACGCTACTTCCGCAAAGAGGGTGGGAAACTGCTCGTACGGGACGCGCGGAATTTGGGCGATGCCATCGGTGACCGTGCCGACCGTAAACATGAGCATCTCGATCCCATTTATACGGAGTCCATCCACCGCCCCGCCGAAAGGGAGACGGAGGAGCTGGTTCTGACCCGCGGACGCATGGATCACGGATTTCTGTTCATTCTCATTGCGCTCTGCCTGTTCGGTCTGGTCATGGCCTTCAGCGCAAGTTCTGTTTATGCCGCCCAGTACCACGACGATAGCACCTATTACGTGAAGGATCACATACTTTTCTTGATCATTGCCTCGGTGCCCACCGTTCTTGCCGTTTGGCTGGCGAGACCCTGGTTTTGGCGATTTTTCGGCGTTTTCGCTTACGGTGCCTCGGCGGTCATGCTGCTGTTGGTGCTGGTCATCGGCTCCAGCTACGGATCGGGCGCAACGAGATGGATCCAGATAGGCCCCATTTCCGTTCAGCCTTCGGAGATCGCCAAAATGGCGGTGATCCTGGTCATCGCGCTCATCATGAGCAAGCACGAAAAGGAGATCGCCAACCGCCAGCGGTTCAAGGGGCATATGCGTTACGCGGTGCTCTACCCTATGCTGGCCTTTGGATTTATTTGTGTGCTGGTGGCCGCCGAGCATCATTTGTCTGGTATTATCATCATCGGACTGATGGGTCTTGTGACCATGTACATTGGCGGAACTGATGTGAAATACTTCCGTTGGCTCTTTATATTGGGTATATCGGGAGTGATCTTTATTCTGCTGATTTCCCCCTACGCCGTACTCCGCATTACGACCTGGCTTCAGATCGAGTTCAACAGCCCCAATCTCAATCCCTTGGGATCGGCTTGGCAGACGCTGCAAGGCCTGAACGCCATTGGCTCCGGCGGCTTCTTCGGTCGCGGACTTGGCAACAGCCAGCAGAAGTACGGCTACGTATCCCAGCCCCAGAACGACTTTATTTTCACGATCGTCTGTGAGGAATTGGGTTTTGTGGGAGCGTTGGGCGTTATCCTTCTTTTTGGACTTCTGGTATGGCGCGGCTTCCGCATCGCCGCCAAGGCGCCGGATAAGTTTTCTTCCATGGTGGTCTACGGCTTAATTACCAAGGTCGCTTTGCAGACCATTCTCAACGTGGCCGTTGTCACCAACTCCATTCCCAACACGGGTATCTCTCTCCCCTTCTTCTCCGCGGGCGGTACGTCCCTGATCCTTCAGATCTTCGAAATGGGAATCGTGCTGTCCATATCTCGCTTCTCTTACCAGAAACGGTGAGACGTAGTGTGATGCCAAATTGCTGTTTAGCGGGCCGAAGGCCCGTCACGCCCGAAGGGCATCTCACGCCGCAAGGCATATCGTGTGCGAAGCACATATCGCGCCGCAGGCATCTCGTTTACCGTAAAAATGATTGAGCTTGTTGCTTTTTAACGAG
>JAZOOM010000138.1:0-4901 GCA_045655025.1 Eubacteriales bacterium
CATCAGCGCGGTGGTGACGCGGTAGGGGGTCAGCTCGGTGATGCGCTCCTCCCAGACGGAGTCGGGCTCGCCCATGGACACCCACACGTCGGTGTAGATGACGCTCGCGCCCTTGGTGGCCGCGGTGGGGTCTTCAATGAACTCCAGCACAGCCCCCGTCTCGGCGGCGATGGCCTGACACTGTGCCACCAGCTCGGGGTTGGGGAAATACTTCTTCGGAGCGCAGGCCACGAAGTGCATGCCCATCTTGGCACAGCCCACCATGAGGGAGTTGCCCATGTTGTAGCGGGCATCCCCCATGTAGACCAGCTTGATGCCCTCAAGGGTGCCGAAATGCTCACGGATGGTGAGGAAGTCAGCCAAAATCTGGGTGGGGTGGAACTCGTTGGTCAGGCCGTTCCACACGGGGACACCCGCAAACTTGGCCAGCTCCTCCACGATCTCCTGTCCATAGCCGCGGTACTCGATGCCGTCGTACATACGGCCCAGCACCCGGGCGGTGTCGGCGATGCTCTCCTTCTTGCCGATCTGGGAGCCCGTGGGGTCGAGGTAGGTGGGGTGCATGCCGAGATCGGCGGCGGCCACCTCAAAGGCGCAACGGGTACGGGTGGAGGTCTTTTCAAAAATCAGGGCGATGCTCTTGCCCTCGCAGAGGCGGTGGGGGATGCCGGCTTTCTTCTTGGCCTTGAGGTCGGCGGAGAGGTCGAGGAGGTAGGTGATCTCTTCGGGGGGGAGATCGAGGAGCTTTAAGAAGTGATTGTTTTTCAAGGAATTCATGGGTGTGTCCTCCGTGTATGAAATGGGATGGTTGGGGGCGGAGAAAGTTTGGAGTCATCGGTCTGACGGAACCGAGCAGCATCGGGAAGGGTGACCCTCATCCACCGCTATCGCGGTCCCCCTTCCCCCTAGGGGAAGGTAATCGGTTTGTGCTGTTCGTCAAGCTAAAAGTTATAGGTGTCAATGATCTTTCGGGTGTTATAAAGAAAAGGCTTGTTGCGTGAACCTTCCCCCGAGGGGAAGGTGGCGGCGAAGCCGACGGATGAGGGGCACCCGAAAGCATACCGATCTGTGCTGTCAAACCGTTCAACATCGGATCGCTTGTTTCCACCGCGATCAAAAAATCAAAGGCACGGCGACGCGCCCTAACATACAGCGCGCCGTCGTGCGGTTGCGGAAATTACTTATTCTTATTCTTGGCATCCACCATGGCCTTGACCTTGATGGGCAGACCGTAGAGGTTGATGAAGCCTGCGGAGTCGGCCTGGTTGTAGTCGGACTCACCGAAGGTAGCGATCTCCTCGGAGTACAGGGAGTAGTCGGACCACACGCCTGCGTTGATCATGTTACCCTTGTAGAGCTTCAGGCGCACCTTACCGGTGACGGTCTCCTGAGTCTTGTCCACGAAAGCGGCCAGAGCCTCGCGGAGGGGGGTGAACCACTGACCATTGTAGACCAGCTCGGCGTAGGTGATGGCCAGCTTCTGCTTCTCGTGGAGGGTCATCTTATCGAGACAGATGCTCTCCAGCACGGAGTGAGCCTTGTACAGAATGGTTCCGCCGGGGGTCTCGTAGACGCCGCGGCACTTCATGCCGACCAGACGGTTCTCCACGATATCCAGCAGACCGATACCGTTCTTACCGCCCAGCTCGTTCAGAGCCAGGATGATATCCTTGGCGGACATAGCCTTGCCGTCCAGAGCCACGGGAACGCCCTGCACGAAGTCCAGCTCAATGTAGGTGGGGACGTCGGGAGCCTGAATGGGAGAAACGCCCATCTCCAGGAAGCCGGGCTTCTCGTACTGAGGCTCGTTACCGGTGTCCTCCAGATCCAGACCCTCGTGGGACAGGTGCCACAGGTTCTTATCCTTGGAGTAGTTGGTCTCGCGGTTGATCTTCAGAGGAATGTTATGAGCCTCGGCGTAGTCGATCTCTTCCTCGCGGGACTTGATATCCCACTCACGCCAAGGAGCGATGATGGGCATATCGGGGCAGAAATGCTTGAGGGTCAGCTCGTAGCGGACCTGATCGTTGCCCTTACCGGTACAACCGTGGCAGATGGCGTCAGCGCCCTCCTTGATGGCGATCTCGGCCAGACCCTTGGCGATGCAGGGACGGGCGTGGGAGGTACCCAGCAGGTACTCCTCGTAGATGGCGCCTGCCTTCATGCAGGGGATGATGTACTCGTCCACGTACTCCTCGGTGAGGTCGAGGACGTAGAGCTTGGACGCGCCGGTCTTAAGAGCCTTTTCCTCCAGACCCTCCAGCTCGTCGGCCTGACCCACGTTACCCGAAACCGCGATGACCTCGCAGTTGTTGTAGTTTTCCTTCAGCCACGGAATGATGATGGACGTATCCAGACCGCCCGAGTAGGCGAGAACGACTTTTTTAATGTTTTCCTTGTTGATCATGATGTGCCTCCGTTGTGGGTATTTCTTGCATGAATCCTGTATATTCATGCGATTCATGCAGACCCAAAATGAAATATGCGACTATTATACCAGTTTGTCAGAGATTTGTCAATAGTGAAATGTGTTTAATTTGTAAATTATTTCGGCGTGTTTTTGGGCAAAGTGAATAATTTTCGTCGAGAAATGAATTTATGCACGGTTTTTACGGTTTTATGCATAAATAATCAGTTTTTCATGAATTGTGCGAATATTCTCTTGCGTAAAACGAAACCGGCGATCAGCTGACCGACCGCGATCTCCTGCCCATCGTGGCGGTGCAGAGGGCGGGAGACGAAGCGGAGCACAAGATCGTATCCGACTACAAGGCGGGATGCGGGAAGAGCGAATGGGATTGGATTTCCTTTCCTTCCGTTTCGTGAAAAACCATTTGCATTTTCCTCCAAAATATGCTATAATAAGACCAGCTTAACAGAATCGAGGCGATCTCATTGAATCAACGCACCCAGATCAAAGACTTTACGCAGGGCAGCATTCCCCGCCAGCTCGTCGCCTTCGCCACCCCTCTGTTCCTCTCCAACCTCCTCCAGATCGTCTACAACATGGTAGACATGATGGTGGTGGGGAGCGTCATGGGCAAGGCGGGCACCTCGGCTGTGTCGGTGGGCGGCGACGTGTCCAACCTTTTGACCTTCGTCGCCATGGGCTTTGCCTCGGCGGGACAGGTCATCATCGCCCGTCTCATCGGCGCGGGAGAGCGCAAAAGGCTTTCCCGCTTTGTGGGCACCATGGTGGGCTTCCTCACCGTGGCTGCCATTATCATGAGCGCGCTGGGACTTATTTTGCAGGACACCATGCTCACCCTTATGAAGACCCCCGACGAGGCCTACGGGGGGGCGGTAGCCTACTCCACCGTCTGCATGGCGGGACTCATCTTCATGTACGGCTACAACATGACCTCCGCCATTCTCCGCGGCATGGGGGACTCCACCCGTCCCTTCATATTCATCAGCATCGCCGCGGTGCTGAATCTCATCCTTGACCTGGTTTTCGTAGCGGGACTGCACATGGGCGCGGGGGGCGCGGCGCTGGCCACCATCATCAGCCAAGCCGTCAGCGTGGTGATCTCCACCGCCTACCTCGTCCGCAACCGCAGAAGGTACGAGCTGGACATGAGCCTGTCCGACTTTATCAAATGGGACGGCGAGCTTCTCCGCGACCTCATCGGTCTGGGGGTGCCCATGGCCATCAAGACCTGCTCCATTCAGGTCTCCAAGCTCTTCGTCAACGCCTTCGTCAACGGCTACGGCGTGGCGGTCTCGGCCTTCTCGGGCATCGCCAACAAGATCGCCAGCGTTTCCAACCTCATCTCCCAGTCCATGAACGTGGCGGGCTCCACGCTGGTGGGGCAGAACCTCGCCGCGGGTAAATTCAAGCGGGTGAAACGGGTCATGCTCACCATCACCGTCATCACCTCCGCCGTGTCCATCCTCCTGTCCATCGCCATATGCCTCTTCCCCGAGGCCATTTTCTCGCTGTTCACCGCCGAGGGAGACACCGACGTGCTGGCTCTGGTGGACGGCTACCTCCCCATCGCGGTGCTGATGTTCATGGGCTCGGCCTTCCGCTCCATGATGAATTCCCTCCTCAACGGAAGCGGCAACCACCGCGTCAACTTCGCCACCGCCATCCTGGACGGCATCATCATGCGCATCGGTCTGGCCGTGCTGTTCGGTCTGGTGCTGGACATGAAGCACTACGGCTTCTGGCTGGGCGACGCCCTGGCGGGCTTTACGCCCTTCTTCATCGGCCTCGTGTTCTACTTCTCGGGGGCTTGGAAGAAGGGGGCGAAGGTCAATGCGGTGGAGGAGGAATAGTACCTGCTCAAAAGGCGTCTCGGTTGAGGCGCCTTTTTGTATCATAACGATATTTTTTCAACCGTAAGTTCATCTCGTGTTTCCCAACAATACCTTTACATCCCCCAAAATTCTGCTATAATAAAGTCAGAAGCAGACGTCAGCTTACTACCCACAAAGGAGACACGATCATGAAAATGACCATAGGCGCCAACATCAAACGCCTGCGCACCGCCAAGGAGATTACTCAGGAACAGCTTTCGGTGGCCATGAACGTCACCTGCGCGGCGGTCAGCAAGTGGGAGCGGGGGGAGACCTACCCCGATATCACCCTCCTCCAGCCCCTTGCGTACTATTTCGGCGTGACCCTCGACGAGCTCATGGGCTACGATCAGGAGAAGATCGCCGCCGATATCGACGAGGTGCTTGCCCGATACAGTCAGCATTGGAACGACGACGAGGGCCGTGAGATCATCACCCAAGCATACCGCAACTACCCCAATGACTACCGCATTATGTACCGATACATGTGGAATATCGCGGGAGATCTGGCCGACAACGACCCCGCCATCCTGCTTACCTACAAGGATGAGCTTCTGTCCATCTGCGATAAGATCTCGGAGGGTTGTACCGACGACCTT
>JAZOOM010000139.1:0-3079 GCA_045655025.1 Eubacteriales bacterium
CCGACTTCTTGCTCGGCATGCAGTGCCCTGCCGCCCCCGTTAAACAGCAATTTGAAAGTCTATCCTTTTCCCTTGCCTTCCGTAGCCTGCGGCGATCCTCCTCTCCATATGCTGACCACAGCGGCGGTAACCAATGGAGACAGGATCATGCCCCAGACACCGAAGAGGCGGAGGCCTGCGTACATAGCGCACAGGGAGGCCAGGGGGTGGAGACCCAGACCGTCACCGATGAGCTTGGGCTCCAGGATTTGGCGTACCAGAGTGCTGACGCCGTACAGGATCAGAAGGCCGATACCCAGCTTGACTTGCCCCAGGAGCAGGCACAAGGCGGCCCAGGGAACCAGTATGATCCCCGTACCCAGCAGGGGGAGGAGATCTACCACAGCCAGCAGAATGGCCAACAGGAAGGCGTAGGGGATCCTCAGCACCGCCAGGCCGATGAAGGTCAGGAGGAAGGTGGTCAGCCCCAGCAGGAGGCAGGCACGCAGGTAGCCCTGTCCCAGACGTTTGAGCCGCCGTCCCAGAGGGGGGAGGCGGTCGCGCAGGGGGAGAGGGGTCAGCTTTGTCAGACCCACGGACAGGGAACGCCCCAGCGCGCCGTTATCGGCTGTAAAGTAGTAGCAGGCCAGCAGGGTGACGGTGATGAAAATGAAGGCGGCGGGGATGAAGCCCGCCACGGACATGGCCGCCCCGGGGAGGCGGGAGGTGATGGACTCGGTGAGACGCTGTATGCCCGTTTCCATAAGGCTGTCCAGTCGGGCGCAGAAATCCTCGTAAAAGGGGGCGTCCTCGAAGCGGCGCAGGAAGGGAATGTGGGAGGAGATGGACTCCACCCTTGAGAGGATGGTCTCGGCGGCACGGATCAGCCTGTCGGTGTCGGCGGTCAAGTCTGCGGCCAGGCGGGTCAGCTCGGATATGCCCCGCCGTATGCCTCCCACCAGCACCGCCGCCGTGCCTCCCACCACCAGGATCACCGGCAGAGCGGCGCACAGCCCGCGGGGGAGCTTGGTCTTCTGATGCAGACGGACGGCGGGGGGCTTGACGACACGGGACAAGAGGTAGGCCAGCAGGAAGGGGGCTGCGATGCCCAGCGCGTGGCGGAAGGTCAGCCACAGGGCAAATCCCGCGGTCAGCAGGCAGAATAGAACCGAGGCCGTCCTTTTCCAGTCGGGAGCGGCGGGGGGAGGGGAAGGGGGATAGGTATTCACGAAGGCCTCCGATCGTAACGTACTATGGTATAGTATGCCGAGGCGGGGGATAATTATTTGGCAAACGCCGAAAAGATATTGACAAATCGGGGATTTGATGATACAATATAGGAGCATATCAGCAAACAAATCACAACGGAGGAGCGCGGCTCTTCATGAAAGGAACGGAAACAAATGGGAAGTAAACGCTACAGCAACAAGGGCGTCAACGCCGCCAGACAGGCGGAGGCGAGGGCCGCTGCTGAAAAGAACACACAGAATCAGGCCATGATCATTTTTATCGCCGCCATCGCGCTGGTGGTGGTGGCTTTGGTATTGGTCTTCGTTTTGCAGGACAAGCCCGCCAAGGTGGACATGACCGCCATTCAGGCCGAGATCGACTCCATGAAGGTGGAGGACTTCACCGAAACCGATAAGAAGACCGAATACGTCAAGATCACCGTGAAGGATCACGGCGACATCATTGTCCGTCTCCGTAGTGACGTCGCCCCCATCACCGTCAAGAATTTCCAGAAGCTGGTGGGCGAGAAATTCTACGACGGCCTGACCTTCCACCGCATCTACAAGGGATTTATGATTCAGGGCGGTGACCCCAAGGGCGACGGTACCGGCGGCTCGGGTACCACCATCAAGGGTGAGTTTGAGAAAAACGGTGTGACCAACGAGTTGTCCCATATCACAGGTGTTATCTCCATGGCTCGCCGCTCCTCGCCTATGGACAGTGCCACCAGTCAGTTCTTCATCTGCAATGCCGATGCGTCTGCCTCTCTGGACGGTTCCTACGCCGCCTTCGGTTACGTGGTGGCCGGTCTGGATACGGTTATGTCCATCTCTGACGTGAAGGTGACGGCCAACGCCGGCGGCGAGATGAGCAAGCCCGTGGAACCCGTTACCATCGTTTCCGTCTGCTTCGTGAAGAAGAACTGATCCGCGAGTACCCGAATATACGGGTGTGGCTTTCCGTCCCTCCCGGGAGGGGGAGCTATATGAAAAGACCGTCTCTGTGAAAGAGGCGGTCTTTTTCTATGAAATTATTTGACCATTCTGCGAACTTCACCTGTCAGGGGCTTGCGATCCCGGTAGGCGGTGATGACACGGTCTACCTCGGCGGGAGATTCCACCGTGAAGACGTAGTGGTGGCTTCCGAGATGGGCGCGGGACACCTCGTCCATGCGGTCGGACATGCCTGTGGGGAGGGAATTGCAGACCAGATTGCGGTGACCTGTTCCCATGGGGGAATCCTCACGGAGGACGGGGAACGACTTGCCCATGCGATCCTTCAGCACGGCGGCATTCCTTCCGCAGATCTCCCGGCAGACGGCCTCGGGCTTCATGTGGCGGTAGATCTCGCGGATAGCGCACTTTTCTACCAGCATGAGGGGGAGGCGGCCGTAGACTACGGCACCCACGGCGGTCGTGTGTCCCTGCTCTGCCAAAGCGGACGCGATGTCCCGCATACGGGGGATGGTCAGCTCGGGGGAGAGGATCACGTCGGTGACACCCAGGGAAAGCTGACGGGCGGCGGCTACGGTGTTGGCTACGTTGAGGCGGAGATCGCCGTGGAGGGTGACTTCATCTATCAGGCCGCAGGCGGCTAGGGTCTCGCGGATCATGGGCAGGTGGCCGACGTTCCCCACCAGAAGGTGGCGGATGCCTCCTTCCAGGGCGGCAGTGAGGCTGTCACGGACGGCGGCGGCCTCGCGGTCAAAGATCACGGGGGGCATCAGCACGCCGCGCTTTTCGGCGGGGACGTGGGTAGGATGCTCCTTGCCCAAGGGGAGGTACAGGATCTCGAAGTATTCCGCGGCGGCGGGGGTGATCTGGGCGGGGAGATAGAAGCGGGCGGTACGGCTGAGGTCGTCAGACGTGCC
>JAZOOM010000140.1:0-2170 GCA_045655025.1 Eubacteriales bacterium
CCCATGAAGGGCTTTTTCTGTAAGCTTCCCCGCAGGCTCAACGGAGCCGCTACGGTTCTGACCGTTTCCCTGATCCTGCTGTGCGTCCTGATCCCCGTCATCCTCATCGGAGGCCGCAAAACGTACTTTGCCTTCCCCGCCAAGCCTACCACCAACGAAAGCGGAGGCGGCGTAGCAGGCGAAGAGGGCGACCGCCCCTACGCCGACGGTGTCAGCGGAAACGTTCTCCTTCCCTGGGCCGAAAAGGTCGAGATCATCCCCGCCAACAGCATCGACGCCGCCCACGCCGCCCTGGCCGACCTGGAATCCGGCGAGATCATTGCCTCTCGCAAGGCCGACGAGGTCATCTACCCCGCCTCCATGACCAAGGTCATGACCTTAATCGTTGTGGCCGAAAATCTCCCCAACGAGGAGAGCCTTACTGACGTGATCACCATCAGCCAGGACGTTTATGATGAAATGAAGCGGCAGGGCTCCTCGGGTATCGGCCTGGAGCCCGGAGAAAAGCTGACCGTGGAGTCACTGCTCTATGCCTTGATGCTGAAGTCCGACGGCATCGCCGCCTGTGAGCTGGCTCGCTACGTGGCGGGCAGCGTAGAGGATTTCGTGGAGCTCATGAACCAAAAGGCAGAGAAAATGGGGTTGTCCAATACCCATTTTGAGAATCCCACGGGTCTGTTCCACGAAAACCACAAGAGCACCTGCCGTGAGATCGCCTCCATCATGACCTATGCCATGAAAATGTCCCTGTGCCGCAAGATCCTCTTGACCCAGAAATACAACGCCCCCTGTGTGGGTGCGGACGGAAAGACCTTCCACTACACCCTGCTCCACAATCTGATGATCACTCATTTTGAATCCATCAGCCCCAACCAACCCACCACGGTGAAGGTCGCCGCCGGCAAAACGGGCTTTACCGACGAAAGCCTCTACTGCCTGGTCACCTACGCGGAATCCTCCGACGGTGACGGTTACGTCTGTGTCACCGCTAAGGGAGCAAACTACCGAGCCTGTGTGCAGGATTACATCACCATTTACAATACCTATGTAAAACCATAAGGAAGCTTCAAAAAAGCCGTCTCACGGAGCGTGAGACGGCTTTTTGATGTATGTATCCCTTGCATCCCGGGCTTATTTCAAAAAGGGCCAATCGGGAGTTGACAAGCCGTCGATTCCCAACAGCTTGTAGAGCAGATGATAGAGAGTTACGGTTTCTTCCAAGCTCAAAGGATTAGCCCTGCCAATATCCACAGGGATATGCTCAGCCTTCTCTCGCAGCGCTACACCCTGCTCGGTAATGGTGACGTTGAGATTGCGCTCATCCTTTGTAGAACGGGTACGGGTGATCAGTCCCTTGGCTTCCAGCTTTTTGAGCAGAGGAGTCAGCGTACCGGAATCCAAAAACAAACGGTCGCCCATGCCCTTAACAGTCAGGGTATCGTGCTCCCACAAAAGAAGCATAGCAATGTACTGGGTATAGGTTAAATCAAGCTCGTCCAAAAAGGGCTTGTACACCTTGATGGTCTCACGAGCCGCGGCATAGAGAGGAAAACACAATTGGTTCTCCAGCCTTAAAAAGTTCTCATTCATAATGTCCATAATCGTTTGTTCCTCCTGGCAAGTGACTTCTTGTATTATACCACATTTCATTCAAAAAAGCAAGTATTTTCGCTGTTTTTATCAAATAAATTCATTATATTGTATTTTTTATATGTTGAGGATCACCCAATCCCCTCCATTATACCGAAAAAGTTCTGTCTGCCGTGCGTTTTTCTTCCCTTTTCATGGAAAATGCTTGACAACGAGGGAGAAATCATATATAATGTATCTACATCTTGAAGCGGGTAAAATCCCCTACAAAACAGGAGGTCAACACATGGACAAGATCAAGGTTGCCGTCATTGGCTGCGGTACCATAGCCAACGCCGCCCACATTCCCTCTTACATGAACAATTCCGACGTAGAAATCAAGTATTTCTGCGACATCATCCCCGAGCGCGCCGAGACTGCCGTGAAGCAGTACGGTTGCGGCACCGCCATCGTGGACTACCACGACGCTCTGAACGACCCCGAGGTGGAGGCCGTTTCGGTCTGCACCCCCAACAAGGCTCACACCACCATCGCCATCGACGCCCTCCGCGCCGGTAAGCACGTCCTCTGCGAAAAGCCC
>JAZOOM010000141.1:0-3243 GCA_045655025.1 Eubacteriales bacterium
CCGCAACCCCTGCCCCTGTGTCCGGAGAGGGGGAGACTCCGATCACTGCTGAGGCCGCTCCGAAGAGCCGCCGTCGCTTTGCCCGTTTGGATACGAATACGGGGGAGATCATGGAGGATGATGCCGAGGTAACGGCAATACCTGCCGAGGAGCCCGAGGCGGAGTCGATCACCGCGCTGCCCTTTTACGAGTCGTCTGTGTCCCGAGACGCTACGGACGACGAGCCTCCCTTTGACGTGGACGAGCCCGAGGAAGATGATTCGGACGAGTCCGCGACGGCGAGTGACTATGAGGATGACGACGAGTCGGACGCGGCCACACGTCGGCGTGCCACCACGCTATTCCTGCCTGACGAGGGACGCAGATCCGTTCCCGATGATACGGAGGACATGGAGGTGGACTACGATGACGATTATGAAAGCGAGGATGACGAGGAGCAATCCGTCGTTCCTTCCTACGGGGTAGGCTACGAGGTCGTTACGGCCGCCGAGCAGGCTCCCGCTAAGTCTGACACCCCCGTTACCACCGTTCGCATTTTGAAGACCGACACCTCCGCGCTGACGGATTCCGGTCTGTCCGATGAGGAAGTGGTCCATCTCTCCGACCTTACGAGTGGCGTTGGAGATCCCGAGGATGAATCGGAGGAAGATGCCGTCGAGGCGGAATACCTCTTCCCGCCGGCGGATCTCTTGATCCGAGGCCCCTCCCGCTACGAGGCCAACGACGAGGAGATCGCCGCCAACACCCAGCTTTTGCGGGAGGTGCTGGAGAGCTTCCACATCCGTGTGAAGGAGATCTCCTGCTCCTGCGGCCCCACCATCACCCGCTTTGAGGTGAAGCCTGAGTCGGGTATCCGTGTGCGCGCCATTGCCAATCTGGTGGACGATATTTCCATGAACCTGGCCAAGGCGGGTGTTCGTATCGAGGCCCCCATTCCCGGCAAGGCGGCCGTGGGTATCGAGGTGCCCAACGCCGAGCCCTCCACCGTGTTCTTCCGCAACATTCTGGAGACCCCCGAGTTCCGCAATCACAAGAGCCGTCTGGCGGCTTGCTTGGGCGCGGACGTATCGGGACGTCCCGTGATCATGGACATCAACAAGATGCCCCACCTTTTGGTGGCCGGTACCACCGGCTCGGGTAAGTCGGTGTGCATCAACAGCATCATCATGAGCATCCTCTACAAGGCCAAGCCCGACGAGGTCAAGCTCATCCTGATCGACCCCAAGAAGGTGGAATTCGCGGTATACCGTGATCTGCCTCACCTGTACTGCCCTCTGATCAGCGATCCCCAGAAGGCCGCCGGTGCCTTGAATTCGGCTGTCAACGAGATGGAGCGTCGATTCGGACTCATTGAGGAGGTTGGCGTGCGCAACATCGCCAGCTACAACGAGATCACCGCCGACGATCCCGCCCGTCCCGCCCTTCCTCAGATGGTCATCATCATCGACGAGCTGGCAGACCTCATGATGACGGCCTCCAACGAGGTGGAGACGGCCATTTGCCGACTGGCTCAGAAGGGCCGTGCCGCCGGTATGCACCTGATCCTGGGTACTCAGCGTCCCTCTACCGACGTCATCACGGGTCTGATCAAGGCCAACGTCCCCTCCCGTATTGCCTTTACGGTCAAGCAGCAGATCGACTCCCGTATCATTCTGGACGCGGTGGGCGCGGAGAAGCTTATTGGCCGAGGCGACATGCTCTTCGCCCCCGTGGGCGTGACCAAGCCCTTGCGTGTGCAGGGCGCGCTGGTCAGCGACGGAGAGGTGGAGCGAGTGATCAGCTTCATCCGTGACAACAACGAGCGAGGCGAGTTCGACGAGTCCTTCGCCCGTGACATTGAGATCGAGACCGCTAAGTGCATGATGAACAACAAGAAGAAGGGCGAGCAGATCTCCATCGAGGACTTCGACGGCCTTGGCGCGCCCGCCGGCAACAAGGACGATGCCAAGCTGTGGGAGGCCATGGAGTTTATCGTGGGTCAAAAGAGGATCGGTACCTCTGCGTTCCAGCGCCGCCTGGGTCTGGGCTACGGCCGCGCGGCTAAGCTCATAGACCGCATGGAGGAGATGGGCTTCATCGGCCCTGACGACGGAAAAAAGCAGGGTCGTCCCGTGTACCTCACCGCGCACCAGTTGGCGGAATACAAGATGAACGGATTGCCGGATAGCCGTCCCGCCTCGGATGATGAGGAGTAGGATGGGCACTGACCCGTTCAAGTGTCTTGACTGCTCCCGGAAGCCTCCGCGCGTTCATGGAACGGCGAAATATGTAAGGATTCCCTTACGTTAATTTCATGAACAGCAACCGCCAATAATCATCTTATTAGAGATGCCCTGAAAACAAGCCGTCGCCCGGTACTGTTGCGTACCGGGCGCCGGCCATTAAAATTATGTATAGTTTTTTCAGATGCATTTCCGCACTCTACGCATCATTTCATGACTACCGACATAGGCTTGAGGTACATCCCTTTTAGAGATGCCCTATAAGCAATTACGTTTTTGGCGGGGCGCGAATGGAAAAGATTTTACGTGTGTTACGAATATGCGGGGGATCGGTGCGATGTTGGCTGTATGCCCTTGTGCGAAGCGTTTGCTTGCGGCGGGTGGCGGCTTTTGTCGCTGCTCTGTCGCTGTGGATGGCGTGCGGGGGAATGTGTGGGGCGCAGAGCCTGCCACGGGCCTCGTCGGAATTGCCTGTCCCTCAATTTGGAGAGATCCATTGGTACGTATCCCCTCAATAACAAGAACCTCCGCCTATGGCAGAGGTTCTTGTTATATATTGGGTTGGGATCAGCGAATGATCTCGATGCCTGCGGGGGCTTCGATGTTGACCACGGTCTTGCCCTCGGCGTCCTTGAAGGCCCAGACCTTGATCTCGCCCTTGAGGGTGGGGTAGGTACCCTTGGCCCAATCCAGCCATGCCAGCTCGGGCTTGACCTCGTACTTGCCGGGAGCGATATTCTTCACGCCCAGCACGTAGTTGGACAGGTAGGGGCAGGGACCGGAAGCCCAGCCGTGGCAGAGGGAGTGACGGAACTTGATGTAGCAGTAGTTACCGTAGTCGCCGTGGATGTCCACCATGCCCTCGGGAACCACCTCGTCGATGCGGCCGGCGTTGATCATCCAGTCAAGGTCGAAGTCCTCCCAGAAGGTGGTAGCGCCCATATCCAGCATACCGCCCCAGTACTCCTTCATATCGTTGAGCGCGCCGGCGTAGTCGCCTGCGGCGGCCTTGGCGGCCAGG
>JAZOOM010000142.1:0-6067 GCA_045655025.1 Eubacteriales bacterium
AAGCGAGGAGGTTTTCAAAAGTCCCTTAAGCGGGTCCAGGGCAGCGCCCTGGCCGATAAACCCAAATTTGAACCCCCATCTCGGTCTCCCGTTTCTTCGAGCCTCGCCACTTTTTCCGTTTTTACATCCAAACGGAAAAATAATTTTGATTTTTTCCCCGTAACATCTTGCGAAAAATCGAAAAATGTAGTATAATAGTGATAATTGTATTCCCTCGAAACATCTGAACATCACCGTCTGTCTGCAAGGAGGCTTTATGATCGGTTTTTATAACTATACGGTAATTCTTACATACGTCAGTCTGCTCGTATCCTCGGTGGGTATCGGCCTGGCCGCCGCGGGGCATCCCTTTGGGGCTCTGTGCTGTCTTTTGGCCTCGGGCGTCTGCGATATGTTCGACGGTAAGATCGCCCGCACGCGGAAAAAGAGCACCGACGAGGAAAAGCGCTTCGGCATCCAGATCGACTCTCTGTGCGACGTGATCTGCTTCGGCGTGCTCCCTGCTGCCGTGGGTATTAGCCTGGTATCGGGTGCGTCCCCTCTTAACCGCGGCATCGTGTGGGGCGTGTGCTGTCTGTACATCCTCTGCGCCCTGATCCGTCTGGCCTACTTCAACGTCACCGAGGAGACCCGACAGGCCACCGAGGGCGGCCGCCGCACCTGCTTCATGGGTGTTCCCGTCACCACGGCGGCTGTGATTTTCCCCCTGGTCTACGCCCTGTCCCTCGTTCTCCCCGCCGCCATCACCCCTTGGCTGTACCCCGCCTTCATCTTCGTCACCGCCATTGCCTTCATCGCCCCCGTTCGGGTGAAGAAGCCCCATTCGGTGGGTCTGGTGGTGCTGGGTCTCATTGGTCTGGCCGAGGCAGCACTCCTGTTCTATATCCTGCTGCGCTGAGCCGAAAAAGCAACGGGATGCCTCATTTGAATACGCAAAAAAGAACTGTCTGTTCCACACAAGCAGTTCTTTTTTTGCGTATGAAAGGATCGCCTCCATACCGTCAGTTCTTTCCCTGCGGCATTTTGTAGGTAAAGCAATCCACTAAGGTTACCCCCATAGTCTGAAGCTCAACCACAGAAGCGTCGGTACGCTCCGTTGTATTGAAGCCGGGGATCAAGGGCACGCGAACGGTCACGCGCTCCGCTCCCACCAAGGACAGGAGCAGGGCAAGGTTGGTCTTCACAAGGGCGTTATCCCTCCCCGTGTAATCGCGGTAGACGGAGGGATCCATATCCTTGATGTCCACAAAGAAGTGATCCATCGCCTCGGCGGCGGCGCGGACGTGCTCCTCGGGGACGTTGAGGCAGGTTTCGGCGTAGAGATGCCATTCCTTGGGGATCACGGCGCGGAAAGCGGTGATGAAATCCGTATGAAGCAACGGCTCTCCTCCGCCGAAGGTGACACCGCCCCCCGTGGCGAGGTAGTAGAGGCTGTCAATTTTAACCTTGTCATAAAGCTCCGTGGGGGTTACGCGGACGAAGGGAGGTTTTCCGTCTTTCCTCCCCTGCCAGGTCTGGGGATTGATGCAGAGCTTACATTGCAGAGGACACCCGTATGCACCCACGAGAGCGGTCACGCCCACGCCGTCGGTGGCCATACGAAGGCGGTCGCAGAAGGCCAAGGGGAAAGTGGGTTGGGACGATCCGCTCATGGTCTCACTCCGCAGGCTCGCCCATGATATCCACGATCTCGGGCTCGGTGGTCTCTTCGTCGGAGGTTTCCTCGGTGGTTTTTTCGGAGGTTTCCTCAGTGGTTTCTTCAATAGGCGCACCCATCAGCTCGTCCTCGAAGGTCTCCTCAATGAACTCACCCTCGATGGCCACGTCTCCCATGAGGGGCTCTTCCGTATCGGGCAAGGGCTCTCCGGGGAAAACGATATCTCCCGTTTCGGTCTGCACCTCTACGCCCTGAATGGCGGTATCACAGGCGGTCACGTCCTCGGTCTCGGGCGGCAGGGGATCTCCCATGGGGACACCGGCGGTGGTCTGGGGGAAGGGATTGACGCACCCCGTCACCGACAGGGCGATGGAGGCGGAGATGCCCACCACGGCCACCTTCTTGCCCAGTGCCTCACGGCGAGCCAGGGCGGCCTCCAGCTGGCGCACCTCCTGCTCGCACTTAGGGCAGGTACCCTTGCAGTTGCCCTTGTGCTTGCATTCGGACACCACCCACTCGATGTCGTTGGCGCGGGCGATCTCGGCGCGGATCTCCTTGAGAATGCGGCATTTTTCTTTTCCGTAGTATTTCATGAGGCTGTCTCCTTTCGGGTATTATGATCTCTACTCATACAGACGGCAAAAATCTGCAAAAGTTTCCTGTTCTTCCAAGGGTTTACACTTTGTTTACAAAGCTTGTTTACAAATCTTGTTTACAAAAGCCCGCATTGCGGGAAAGCGGCATGCGGGCTTGCGTTTCATTCGGTGGGAGGCGTTTTCTTGGGCTTCCCATGCTTCTTTTTGAGCTTCTTCAGCTCGTCCATGAAGGAATCCACGTCGGTAAACTCATGGTAGACCGAGGCGAAGCGGACGTAGGAGATCTCGTCCAGATCCCGCAGCTTGGCCAGCACCATATCGCCCAGCTCCACCGAGGGTACTTCCAAGCGGAGAGTGTTCTGAAGCTCGGCCTCGATCTCGTCCACAATGGCATCGGCATCCACGCTCCGTTTGCGGGTGGATTTCAGAATGCCGTTGACCAGCTTGTTGCGATCGAAGGGCTCCTTGGAGCCGTCCTTTTTCAGCACGATGATCTGGGCTTGCTCGATCATCTCAAAGGTGGTGAATCGCTTAGCGCATTGGAGACACTCGCGGCGACGGCGGATGCTGTTGCCCTCTACGATGGGACGGGAGTCAATGACCTTCAGATCGGGATTGCCGCAGGCGGGACATTTCATGGGGGAGATACTCCTTTCGGGCTTGCGATGTCATATAGGACACATCCTGTTTTTCTCATTATAACATATTTTTCGGGGTTTGTAAAGGCTTCCGGCAAATTTTTCCGCTTCGGCCCTGTTCCCTTGTCCTTCCACGTCTTTTCGAATGGTTTCCGACGGGTGCAGATGGCCGAAACCACTTGACAAAAAGCGCTTTTTCTGCTATACTATAAAATTGATGTAGTGTTTGCGGAAGGGAGAGAGCCATGGCTACCAAAGACATCCAAGAAACCGCCTCCGTCATGGGGAATGCCGCTTTGATCGAGCGGTTGGATCGGGATATTCGAGCCGGACGGCTCTCCCATGCCTATATACTGGACGGCCGCAAGGGCAGCGGACGGCACACCATCGCCCGCCGCGTCTGCGCCTCCATCGCCTGCGAGAATCGGCCGGGACAGACCCTGTCACGGGCAGAGGATCCGAACCAGATGGGATTCTTTGATCTCATCCCGCCGCCTCCACGCGAGATCCCGGCGGACGCTCCCCTTCCCTGTCTAGACTGCCCCGCCTGCGATAAGGTGCTGGAAGGCAAGTGCCCCGACATCCGATTCATCAATCGGGAGGGCAAGGCCTCTTTGGGCGTAGATGCCATTCGATTCCTCCGCCAGGACGTGCTGATCCCCCCCAACGATCTGGACACCAAGATCTACATCATTGAGGACGCCGAGACCATGACCGTCCAGGCGCAAAACGCTCTGCTTCTGACCCTGGAGGAGCCGCCGCCTTACGTGCTGTTCCTGCTCCTCTGCGACGGAGCGGACGCCCTGCTGGAGACCATCCGCAGCCGCGCCCCCGTACTCCGCACCGAGCCCATTCCCGACGAGAGCATCCGCGCCTACCTCAAAAGCCGTCGGTGCACCCTGTCGGAGGAGGATCTGAACGCCGTACTGCTCCGCGCGGACGGTTGTATCGGACAGGCTCTGACCTTGGCGGACGCACGCGCCGTCAAGCCCATTCTGAAGCTCCGCGGTCAATGTGACGAGTTCATGGAGGCCTGCGCCGCCCATCGCTACGACCGCCTGCCCGCGATCCTGAACGGATTTGGCAGCAAGCGAGATGCCGTGGGGGAGGTCATTTCCCTGCTCCGTCTGGCGGTGCGGGATCTGATCCTGCTCCGACACGGAGAGAGCGTGAAGCTCAAATACTACACCGATCGGGACACAGCCGAAGCACTGGCAGGACGGTTCACCACCCGTTTTTTGCTGAAGCTCTACCAAGGCCTCAATACCGCCTCCGAGGGATTGGAGGCCAACGGGAATGTCCGCTTGACCCTCATGCAGTTGGCCATCACCGTAGGCGGCTGAGTACAGACGTACACCCGATATACAACGAAAGGAAACGAAACCATGGATATACAAGACGCAAAGACCACCCATGAGGGCGGCGAGGGCGAAGGCAACAAGCCCCGTGACGGCAAGCGCCCTCAGGGCAACGGCAATCACAATCACAACCACAACCACAACCATAACCGCAATCGCAACAAGGGCAAGGGGAACCGTCCCCAGAACCAGCCCGACGGCGAGGCACAAAGCGCCGAGACTTCTCAAAACGGAGGCAATCAGCCCAAGGATGGGCAGAAAAAGCCCCAGGGCAACCGTCCTCCCGACAAACGCGGCGACAACCGTGACGGCTCCGAGAATCGGGACAAGCGCACGGGAGCAGCCGCCCAGCAGCCCTCGGATACGGCCCACGCCTCCGAGCAGCGCCGTCAGCCTCCCGCTACGGGTCGCCCCCAGCGCAACATCCGCCGCGCCCCCGTTCAGGCAGAGCTTCCCGACATGGAGAACCTGCTCATCGAGGACAACGCGCATACCCCCATCACCCCCATCCTCGGCTCTGACGACGCGCCGGACTCCGACGAGGTCGAGCGCATCCTGGCGCATGACGTCTTCGCACGCTGCACAGAGACGATCCCCGACGTACTCCCCGAGGGTAAGATCATCATCGCCGGCATCCGCTTCCGCACGGGCGGAAAGACCTACTTCTTCGATCCCGGCAAGCTCGTCTGCAAGGCCGGTCAGTACGCCGTGGTGGAAACCGCCCGCGGACTGGAGTTCGGAGAGATCTGCATCGGTAATCGCATGGTGGATGAGGCTATGGTGGTTCTCCCCCTGCGTCCCGTGATCCGCATCGCCACCGATGCGGATATCGCCCACAACAAGGAGAACCACGAGCGGGAGGAAGCCGCCTACCGCATCGGCGTGGAAAAGATCCGTGAGCACAAGCTGGACATGAAGCTGGTGTCTGTGCAGTACACCTTTGACAACGCCAAGCTCCTGTTCTACTTCACCTCCGCGGGCCGCGTGGACTTCCGTGACCTGGTCAAGGATCTGGCCGGCGTATTCCATATCCGCATCGAGCTCCGTCAGATCGGTATCCGCGACGAGGCACGCATGATCGGCGGCTTGGGTGCCTGCGGCCGTCCTCTGTGCTGCACCACCTTCCTGTCGGATTTCGGTCAGGTCTCCATGAAGATGGCCAAGGAGCAGAATCTGTCCTTGAACTCCACCAAGATCTCGGGCTGCTGCGGCCGACTCATGTGCTGTCTGCGCTACGAGTACGACACCTACGCCGAGGAGACCAAGAAGACCCCCGCCCCCGGCACCTTCGTGAACACCCCCGACGGCCCCGGTATGGTCACCGAGATCTTCCCCCTTCAGGGCGAGGTCAAGGTCAGCCTGAAGGGTCAGCAGGATCAAGCCCCCAAGCGCTACAAGCGAGAGCTTTTGGAGGTACAGGTACGGACACCTCGTCCCGAGTCCCGTCCCGCGGAGCAGCCCGACGACGAGCCCGACACCGACGAATGATCCCTTTTCTCCCCCCGCTTGCGGGCTATGGGCAGGATTCACAGATAATTAACATCTTTTCCATGAAATTTCTCCGAGAAATTGTCTGATACCCCTTGCAAAAAAATCATTTTGTGATATAATTAAGGGTAAGCCTACGGCTTATGCCCTACGACTGAAGCCGTGGCAAATACGTAAATGGAGGACACTACAATGGCATACAAGATTAGCGATGATTGCATCTCCTGCGGCGCTTGCGCTGAGAACTGCCCCACCGAGGCTATCTACGAGGCTGACGGCAAGTACGAGATCGACGCTGACAAGTGCATCGACTGCGGCTCTTGCGCAGAC
>JAZOOM010000143.1:0-1718 GCA_045655025.1 Eubacteriales bacterium
GGAATCTTTTCCGTCATTCGTCACAAAAATCCTTCGTATAGGATCCACTATACGCGCGGATTTTTGTTTAGACTGACGAAAAATCTTCTCGCCGCTCCCCGCACGATGAGTTTTTAGAGATGCCCTATAGAATACGCTTCCCGCGTGGGGGTTAGAAGACGGCGGACGCAAAAATTTGAGGATCACTGCGGTAGGATCGTTTGCCATAGCTTGACCGCCGTGCGGTAGACGTAGCCTTGGCGGGGATCGAAGATAACCACCTCGTCGCCTCCCGTCAGCTGGCGGTACAGGTACACCGCAATCAGGGAAACGACAGCGGCGATCACCACCACCCGTCGGGCGGTGGACTTTTTGGTCAAGGTAAAGCACAGCCATAAGGCCGCGAAAAAGGGCATGGCTACGGATAGGGGATGGAAGTCCAGCGCGGCGGGCAGATCCAGTGTGAGCAGCTTCCACGTGGCGCGGGTCATACCGCAGCCGGGGCAGGAGATGCCGGTGAGGAACTTGATGGGACAGCCTATGCCGAACAGATTCAGAAGCATGAAGGCCGCTACCAGCGCCATGCCGGACAGGATATACACCCGCAGGTGTTTCCATACCTGTTTGGTGGAATGACGCTCCATTACAGCTTCGTACCCACGCGCATAATGTCTCCCGGGGCGACGTCAAAGGGGATTCTTGCCCAGAAGATCATCTGGGGGTGGGGAATGTTGGCGCGGATGCGACCCTCGGTGTCGTAGAGTTCGCCCACGTAGAAGAATTTGCCCGTCTTACCGGGGGAAATGATCTCGGCGGGATCGGCGGCGCGCACCTTGTTTTTCTCCATGAAACGGTAGAGACGGCCGTCGGCGGTCTCATAGGCTACCTTCATGTCGAGGATGGCCTGCAGCTCGGCCTGCGCCTCGGGGGAATTCGTCTCCAAAGCGGTGCCGTAGTAGGCCTTTTCTCCGATGTAGTGGCCGCCCTGCACCAGCTGGGGCTCCTTCATGGGATCATCCAGATAGAAGCCCGTGGCGTACTCGCGGTGGGATACCGATTCCAGCTCCCGCATCCAGTCGGGATCGAACTTGTAGCCGGCGGGATCGCGGTTGTAGGCATCCATGGCCATGCGGTATGTGTTGGTGACCACGGCGGTGTAGTAGGAGGACTTCATGCGACCCTCGATCTTGAAGGAATCGATGCCGCTCTCCATGAGCTCGGGGATGTGCTGGATCATGCACATATCACGGGAGGAGAGGAAGAAGGTGCCCAGCTCAGTCTGCTCCACGGGAATGGGGAAGTGGGGGCGCATTTCCTCGTAAATGGTGTAATGCCAACGGCAGGGCTGGGAGCAGGTGCCGCGGTTGCCGTCCCGTCCGTCAGTCATGACGTTGGCCAGAAGGCAACGTCCGCTGTAGGAAACGCACATGGAGCCGTGGATGAAACATTCCAGTTCCACTTCGGAGGGCAGATTGTCACGGATGCGCATAACCTCCTCCATGGTAAGCTCTCTTGCAAGCACAACGCGCTTGGCTCCGAGTGCATGCCACATCTTTGCCGATGCTGCAGAGACACAGCTGGTCTGTGTGGAGATATGGATTTCCGCTGCGGGAAGCATCTCGCGTACCAGTCCGAGCACACCGATATCGGCGATAATGAATGCATCAAGTCCGATGGAGCCGATACGGGAAAGATAGGAGCGAAGTGCATCGTATTCGTATTCGCGCGGCATCGTGTTG
>JAZOOM010000144.1:0-7249 GCA_045655025.1 Eubacteriales bacterium
TTTGCAAAAGGTTCTTGGCGGGTGCAGGGCGGCGCCCTGCCGCTCCCCGTTAAACAGCAATTTGTAATTTTCTCAAACTTTAACAACAACCCTTTGCCTTTTGAAATACGTCAATCAGCTCCCGCCCCACAATTTCCGCCATCTTCAGCGCGTGGGGAATGGCCTCGTCGGGCAGATTCTGATAGTACTTGTAGATCTCGAAGGTCAGATCTCCCGTGTATCCTGTCTCGGCCAGAGCCTTCATGATCACTGACCAGTGGTACTGCCCCAAGTAGGGGAGGGTATGCCGATCCTCGATGTAATCTCCGTCCTGAAAGTGGACGGCACCGAGCGCACCCGCGTCCATGCCGCGGACAAAATCCTCGGGCTCGTAGCCCACCATGGCGGCGTGACCCACGTCCAGACAGGCCGTGACCCAAGGGGAATTCAGCTCCCTTACCACGCGGGAGAGGGTCTCGGGGCTGTTCAGCCTCCCCGAGTATACGAATCTTCTGTCCTTGTACCGTGCGAAGAGATTCTCTACCGCGATGCGGATGCCGAAGGTCTCTGCGTAGGGCAGGAGGGAGCGGTAGTAGGCCATGGCGTAGGCGTGGGTGGCCTCGGTGTCCTCCCGCAGCTCCTCGGGCATGGCGATGCTGTGAATGATGATCTGACTCGCGCCCAGAATAGAGGCTACCTCCATGGAGCGCACGACCCCTTGGTACTCCGGATTGGACAGATCGAAGGCCTGTCCGTACTGCATGGAGAAGGGGGCGTGAGACTGGTTGCAGGTCAGTCCCAGCCCGTCCAGATGAGCGCGGAGAGAGAGGGCGTACTCACGGTAGCCGTCCTCCAGCGCGTGGGCTTGCTCCTTCCAGTAATAGCAGGAATAGTCCACGCAGTCAAACCCCGCCTCGCGGATGAGTCGGGCGGCCTCAAAGTCGCCGTAGCGGCGGCGCAGGCCGTAGGTTTCCATGGAAAGTCTCATAGTGTTCTCTGTTACTCCTCATCTTCTGCTTGTACGATCTCGTCCACGATGGCTACCAGCTTGGCCGCCGCTTCACCGTCCAGCTTCAAGGCAGACAGATCGGCAGGCATCTCCCCGAACACCGTCTTGTAGTGGCACAGAGCAGCCACACAGGAGCCCGCGTAGGAGGGATGGGACTTGTCGGGATCGTACAGGTCGATCTCGGGGGTAGTCTCCACCGCCTTGGCGAAGCACAGACCCACGGGGGACACCTCGCCGTGTACCAGCGCGGCGGCGTGGCAGTAGGAGTCGTACAGCCCCTTGGTCATGGAAAGACGGGTCCAGCCGAAGTAGTCCAGATCCTCACTGCCGTCCATGCGTCCCCAAGTCGCATAGAGGATGGTGCGCCATGCCCCGATGATGGTGGAAAGCCCCACCGCGCCCGCGAAGAACAGCTCGGGGTTGTGGTAGGGGAGGCAGGACTGCTCCTGCAGGATCAGTACGTCGTACTCCACCTCCTCCAGAAGCTCGGAGATCCGCTTGCCCAGAGGATCGTCGGTGTTCAGATCGCTGTAGAATTCGGTCAGGCACTCGTGCAGCTCGCGGCCGCCGGCGGTGACGGAATCCACGCGGACGTCGTGACCGTTTGCGCGGCAGAGGTCAGCGAACAGGGAAGGGAGGTCGAAAAAGTAGGTGTAGCTGTTGCCGATGAAGAGGATGTTCATGGTGGGTTCCTTTCTTATTGTCATGATTTATTTATGATGAATTTTATAAGCGTCAAATTCTTTTACGATCTCGGTTCCGCGGTAGCAGACCAATTCCATGTCCGTTCCGACGAACCGTGTCTTGATATCTTTGGAAGATAAGGAACAAAAGCCTGATTTGTTTGGGGAAACGTAGTAGAAGACACGCCCGTCCTCGGCATAGAAGACCACGCAGAATAGGTAGGAATGCCATTTTGAGACCTGGCGTTCCATAAAACCGACCTTGCGGCAACGGAACATGACAGTTTCCTCGCTTGCATAGGAAATCCCATCAAACAGACGGGCAATGCGTTGCTGACGACCTGCTCCCACGAACCAGATCACCGTAATTCCCGCAGGGATGAGGGGCAGAAGGAAAAGAAAAAACGAAAAGGACAGGTCTTGTATATTTTTTATGCCGTATATCACGCAGATCACCGCCGTAATAATCGTTACGATCAAGCAGACGACAGCGTAAGTCAGCTGCTCCGAGGCGGATTCATGAATCTGCTCTTTTTGAAGCGCCAAACAGTCGGTGGTCTGTTTATTTGCTTGCCGTGCTTCGGTTCGTGCGCGGGATTTTTTGGACATGGTGAGATCTCCTTTCGGTTATGTTCGGGAAGCCTTTTTCTCTAACGCCACGGCGCATTCTACATGCCCCGTCCAAGGAAACATATCCACCGGCTGGATCTTCCTCACCTTATACCCGCCCTTACTCAAGGTATACAGATCCCGCGCCAGCGTCTCGGGATTGCAGGACACGTACACGATGCGCTTGGGTGCGAGCTTCATAAGACTGTGCAGGAACTTCCCGCTGCACCCCGCTCTGGGCGGGTCGGTGATGACCACGTCGGCACTCTGTCCCTTGGCGGCCATGGCCTCCATGAACTCTCCCGCGTCGGCGGCGTGGAAGACGGCGTTGGTCACGCCGTTGCGCTTGGCATTGTCCACAGCGTCCGCGACGGCGTCCTTATTCACCTCCACGCCAATAACCTCCTTGGCGGCGGAAGCCACGGTGAGTCCAATGGTACCCGTGCCGCAGTAGGCGTCGATCACCGTTTCACTACCCGTCAGACCCGCAAACTCCTTGGCCTTGCCGTAGAGGATCTCGGTCTGGAGGGGATTGACCTGATAGAAGGAGCGGGGGCTGATGCGGAAATCCAGCCCGCAGAGGCGGTCGGTAATGTAGCCCTCCCCGTGGAGGATGTGGCTCTCACTGCCCAGAAACAGGGCGGTGTCGGTGGGGTTGATATTCCGCACCACCGTGGTGATCTCGGGATGGCGGCGGAGCAGCTCATTGACAAAGGATCGCTCCGAGCGGAACTCACCGCGAGCCGTCACCAGCACCACCATGATCTCCCCGCTGTGAAATCCCTTGCGGATGAGGACGTGGCGGAGGAAGCCCTGCCCCGATTCCAGATCATAGGGGCGAATCTTCATGGAGGCGCAGAGCTTGCGGATGGTCTTGAGGATAGGCTCGGCGCACTCGTCCTCCAGCATACACCCCTCGACCTCCACGACGCGGCGGGTGGCGGACTGGTACACGCCCGACACCACCTTTCCACTCTTGGAGCGGAAAGCGGCTTGGATCTTATTGCGGTAATGGGTGGGATCCTCCATGCCGATGATCTCATCCACACGGCCAAAACGGCCAAGGAGCTTGATCAGCTTGGCCTGCTTCAGATGGAGCTGTTCTTCATAGGGGAGGTTCTGGAGGGAGCAACCTCCGCATTTCTTGGCGTAGGGGCAGGGGAGCATAACGTTGTCCTTTCGATGATGTAAGACTTTCGTCATTCGAAGAATCCTTGGATAATATTCGTGCCCTCATAGCACGAAAAGCGAATGAAACGATTGTGGAAGGTTGCTTTGATCTGCTTTCGTACCGTGTTGTCGGCTAAGATGCCCAGCAAATACGTCTCGTCTCTGCAAGGGCGGGGATAGAGGTAGAGATAGGTCTCCCCTGAGTCAGAGACGAGCCATACTCCCATGATGTCCACGCAGAATTTTTCTCGTGAAGCCCAAATCTTTATCTTGGCGCATTGCATCTGCTTCGGCTCGGTATGGAGAGATTGGATGTCCTGTATGTAAGAATACTTTTTCTTTCCGCTCCAATAGATCGCGGCGGGCCACAGGGGGATCAAGAGGAGGGCTATGCCGATTGCGGTCGCAATGAGCCACGTTGTGAGATCCCCCTCTGCCGACCATGCAACCAGGATCAGCACAAGAGCACAGAACCCCATAATGACGCCTACAATGACCGCTTGCTCCTTCAGGTAGGCCACGTGTCTTTGAATAGCTTCCTGCTGGTGGGAGAGGATCTGCTTTTTGCTGAATTTTTTGGAAATATCGTCGTGGTAAGGATGGTTCATGGTTACCTCCATCAAATAAACTCGATCACCCTCGCCGTCTCGATCCCCGTCACGATCTGGGGCACTCTCTCGGCGTACACGCTCTCATAGTCAAAATGCAGATGCCCCGTCAGAATCGCCTTGACGAGCGGCTCCTTCGCGATGTACTCCATTACCTCCAGCGTGACCTCATCGGCCAACTGCTGTATGTAGCGGTCTTCGGGATAGCGCTGCATCATCTCCTCGGGCACCCCCGCCAGATAGGCGCAGGGACACCGCCCCATCATGATCTCGTACAGGGCGGGCTCGTAGAGGGGTGTGTGCATCATCAGCACAATGGGCAGACCCTTGCCCACCTCGCTCTTGAGGAACTCAAACTGCTCGGGCTCAAAGAGGTAGTAGCCGTTGTCCAGTGCCACGAAGTTGACTCCGTTTATGACACGGCTTCCCATGCGGATGTTGTTCCCAAAGCAGGCCTGCACCGCAGGCAAGCTCTGATTGCGGTAGGCCGCATCCTCCTTGGCCTCGCCTACGTAGAGGGAGAATTCATGGTTGCCCGTGGCCATGTACACGTCGTGGGTGTCGGTGAAGGCCTTGACCGCCTCCAGATTGGCGAGGGATACGTAGTCCATGAGATCCCCCGTGTGCAGAATGGGGGCGTTCAGCTCCTTGGAGAGCTTGCCCAGCTCGGCCAGAGTCGCCTCGGCATGGGGGAAGGAGGGAAGCCGCCACGCCACGAGGTCTGCTTTTCGCTGGCCGTCACGCATGTCGGCGTAGGTCAGATGGGTGTCAGAGGCGTGGATGGCGGTGAAGGGAGCGGTCGCGCCCACATGCAAGGTGGTGTGGATGATATTCATAGCAGATTCCTTTCACGTGCCGTATGAGTGCATTCCGCCGCGGGGCGGATGTGGGAGATCATTCTCAGCGCGTTTCAAACATATTCCTTTCGACCCAGCAATTCTCACATTCACGACGGTTGCAGGTGCATCGCTCGCAAATCATGGGATCCTTACCCAGAATAGACAGGGGCTTTTGCAGCATGGGGCGCAGATACGTCTCGATGGCGAGATCCAGAAGGGCCTCCAATTCCTGCTCTGTCAAAAGCTGTAGATCCACGGTTGAATAGGTACCGTGGGGTAAAAACGCGCGGAAGCAATGGGAACGGCTGACCCCGTCGCGATGCAAGCAGATGCTGAAGGTGTACAGATCCCTGCGATCCGACTTGTCCGCTATGAATATGGCTTCCACACCGTGATCCAAGGCTTTTCGCCATAGGGTACCCCATTGTTTCCGATCGATTCGCTCGAGGGGGTCAAAGAGAATACGGGCTAAGCTGTGTGTGAGATCCTCTTGCCGCAGGCCGATTTGGTAGAGGTGGTCATAGACGCGATCTAAAACCGCTTTTTCACGCTCTGCGTTCAGGGCGGACAGTTGTTCCGCGGAGGTGTTTCTGTAGGTGTCGAATATCCGACGGATGTTTTCTTCCGCGGCGATTTCTTCTTCCTTCGTGCGGATGACCGCTATATGGCGAAGCCTGATCTCATGGTCCATATGCTTGTGCGTAACAACGTATTCCATGTCGCGGATCTCGGTGAAGCCGTATACCACCCGAATGCTGTCTCCCATGTCGTAGACGTTAAGGATAAAGGCTACGCGGTCGCTCATGACCCTATAGAAATTCAAGGGGACCATCTCCCCCGCATCATCCAAGGTGGGGAGGGTGGAGCTTGTGGTATTACCGGAATCCGAGGGGGCTGTCTCCCGGAGTCCTCTATCCAGGGCGGTTCGGCGGTAGGCGATCATGGTGTCGGTCTGCTTTTCGAACCGCTCCGCCTCGCTGGGATGTTCGTCGAAATAATCCCGAATATAGGCCATCTCATGCTCGTCGAGGGATTGGAAGCAGTCCAGATTGGTCATTCCGTAGAAAAATGGCTGGCCTTGGCTCGGGTAAATATTCAAGCTTATATTTTTAATGAAGCCTTGTTTGACGATCATTCCTTCTGCCGTCTGACGGACGACGCGATAGTATAAGGTGATCGTTCCTATATTCCTCTTGATCCAATCACCTACCTGTACCAGATCCATTTCCTCCCGATTGAGGCAAATGGCTATAAGGCGGTTCAGAACGAGATGATCCTGTTCATCGACGCAATACTCCTCTATGTTTCGAAGACCTCGGTACGCCTGATCAAGCCGGCCGGCTACAAGGTGCTGACATACAAAACGAAGCTGATTCTTGTGCTCAAAATCGTCTCCGAAAAGATCGTCCAGCTCCTCACCGAAGTGCTCCTTGTAGGTTTTCCACTCGCTTTGGAAGCTCTCGCTGAAGAACATTTTCTCGAATAAAGCTTGTTTAGGCATAATCATTACCATGGCTTTCGTTTGCGAAAGCTTTCCTTATCATAACGTGAAAATTTCATTTGATAACGGCTCAGCGGGGAACATGGCGTTTCAGATACGCCAACGCCTTCTTGTACTTTTCCGTTCGCTTCACAGCCCACTCGTCTACCTCGTCCATGCGGGACAGGTCGCTGTTGTGCCGCAGGTCGGCCATTTTGACCTTGCGCGCGATGGGGTTCTTGGCGATCTCCTCCACATAGGCCATGTAGGGTACGGCGGGATCGTGGGTCAGGAGGGCGAGGGCTTCCACTACCTCATCCGGGTATCCCATGGCGCGCAGATCCTCGAGGGTATAGTCGGTGTCCTCCACCACGTCGTGAAGCAGGGCGCAGACCGTGGTATACTCGTCCTTCATCTGCTCCGCCAGATGGAAGGGGTGGAACACGTAGGGAAGCCCCGTTTTGTCCACCTGCTCGCGGTGGGCATCAAAGCAGAGACGGAGGGCTTTTTTGGTGAGGGGAGTGTAGATCATGACGGGCTCCTTTTCGGATCGGTGGATTTGTCTGTACCATGGCAGTCCGGTGGGCTCCGCTGCGTGGGCTTGCGACAAATTATCATCTTATTATACCACATTCTCATTCGTAACGCAACGGATAAACGGAAAATTTTTCTGTATTATTTAGGGAAAACGAAGTGGAGGATTGCGAAATATTCAAATTTGGGGTTGACGGGGAGCGGCAGGGCGCTGCCCTGCACCCGCCAAGAACCTTTTGCAAAAGGTTCTTGGATCTCCAAAAACTTTTAAAAAGGATTATTTAACAATGCTTTTTTAAAGTTCTTTGGAATCCAAAACCTTTCGCAAACTTCGCCGA
>JAZOOM010000145.1:0-6252 GCA_045655025.1 Eubacteriales bacterium
CAAGGGCATTCTGACCCAGCTTCTCTTCAATCATGTTGAATGCATCGTAAACGATGGTCTGAGCAACGCCCTTCTTGCCGTCGTACATAACGTTGTTGACCAGCTTGGTCACCAGCTTAGAATTGTACAAAGGATCCGGCAATACATCTCTCTTGGATATAGAACCTCTTCTCGGCACTGTAACTTCCCTCCTTCATTAGTATTACATGAAATCATAGGTACTCAAAAGCACTCTTCTGTCCACGCACCGGGTGGGGTTCTCGCAATTCTCCGTACACACACACAGAAATTCACGAGGAAACGCACACGGATGTGTTCTTGAATGAAACTGCCTTTTCGTCTCCCTCTGTCCTATTGCGGACACTCGCATTAACGCCGCGAGCGGCGGCAGAGCAACCTCTGCAAGTCCTATCTGCTAATTACTTCTTAGCGGCCTTAGGACGCTTTGCGCCGTACTTGGAACGGCTCTGCAGGCGGTTTGCGACGCCCTGAGCATCCAGGGTACCGCGGATGATGTGGTAACGCACACCGGGGAGGTCACGTACACGGCCGCCACGGATCAGAACAACAGAGTGCTCCTGAAGGCTGTGGCCGATACCGGGGATGTAGGTGGTGACTTCCATGCCGTTGGTCAGACGAACTCTCGCGATCTTACGGAGTGCGGAGTTAGGCTTCTTGGGCGTGGTGGTGGAAACCTTGGTGCAGACACCTCTCTTCTGAGGAGAGGACTGGTCGGTGGTCTTACCTTCCAGGCTGTTGTAGCCCTTCTGGAGAACAGGCGACTTGGACTTGTAAACGCGGGCGTTACGGCCCTGTCTCACAAGCTGGTTAAAGGTTGGCATGCTTCATTTCCTCCTTCTTCGTGAATTTTTGTGTGTATATACAGACGCGAAAATCCCTTGCGGGAGCCGCGGAACTGCCTGAAATTTGCGTGCGGACACACTTCGGGTATGCGCGCGAACAGACTTATTATATCATAAGGTTTTCCTTTTGTCAATAAGTCATACGAAAGCCGAATAAATTTTCCCTATTATACAATTTCCCTAATCGGGATATAGGTTTTCCTGTTGAAAATCACACGAAAAGAACCTCCGAAACGCCCAATTTACAGCTTTTCGGAGGGATTTACCCCGCCCCCAAGTGTTTTGAGGGCGGGAAATTTTGTGAAATGTGCTACAAACAAGCGGTCACATTTCGTCGGGACGCCGAAAGGCAGATCGCCTGAGATCAGATCGCCTGAGAGCAGGTCGCCGAAGGATCAAGCCAATCAAGAGGCGGACTCGTCGTCGCCCTCAGACTCAGTCTGAGCGGCCTCCAGCTTGGCGGTCTCCTCAACGGTGATCTCCTTGTAGCAGGACATACCGGTACCGGCGGGAATGAGCTTACCGATGATGACGTTCTCCTTCAGACCGCGGAGGTGGTCGACCTTACCGCGGATAGCGGCCTCGGCCAGCACCTTGGTGGTCTCCTGGAAGGAAGCGGCGGACATGAAGGACTCGGTTGCCAGAGATGCCTTGGTGATACCCAGCAGCACAGGCTCGCCCTCGGCGTGCTTGAGCTCGGTCTCGCCGGCGGCGATACGGGCATCGATCTCGAGGTTGGCCTCTTCCAGATCCGACATATCTACGGTGGAGCCATCCAGCAGGGTGGTGTCACCGTGATCGGTGATGCGGAGCTTACGGGTCATCTGACGGGCGATGATCTCGATGTGCTTATCGTTGACGTTAACCGACTGAGAACGGTACACCTTCTGGATTTCCTTGATGATGTACTCGTACACGGCATCCAGACCCTGAATGCGCATGATGTCGGCGGGTGCCTTGGAGCCCTCGGTGAGGGACTGACCAACCTCGACGGCCTGACCGTCGGTGATGGCAAGACGCATACCATAGGGGATGGGGTACTTGGCCAGCTCAACGCCGTTCTCGTCGTGGACGGTCACGTCGTTCATACCGGGCACGTCGGGATTGGGCTGAATGTAGGCGATACCGTCCTGCTCAGCCATGATAGCGGCCTTCTTGGGAGCGCGAGCCTCGAAGAGCTCCTCAACTCGGGGAAGACCCTGGGTAATATCGGATCCTGCCACACCGCCGGAGTGGAAGGTTCTCATGGTCAGCTGGGTACCGGGCTCACCGATGGACTGAGCGGCGATGATACCCACAGCCTCACCCACAGAGACCAGCTTGCCGGATGCCAGGTCGGCACCGTAGCAGTGAGCGCAGAGACCGTAGCGGGCATGGCACTGAATAGCGGTACGGATGCATACGGAGGTGATACCGGCCTTGGTGATGGCGGATGCCATCTCCTCGGTGATCATGGTATCGTCGGGGATCATGACCTCACCGGTGGTGGGATGGATCACCTCGCCCATGGTGAAGCGGCCGATGATACGGTCTGCCAGAGGCTCCAGGACGTTCTTGTCCTTCTCGTCGATGACGTCGTTGACCCATGCGCCCTTCTCGGTGTTACACTTGATCTCGCGGATGATGACCCCCTGAGAGACGTCAACCAGACGACGGGTCAGGTAACCCGAGTCTGCGGTACGAAGTGCGGTATCGGACAGGGACTTACGGGAGGAACGGGCACCCATGAAGTACTCGGTGATATTCAGACCCTCGCGGAAGTTGGACTTAATGGGAAGCTCCATGGTCTTACCGGTAGCGGAGAACATCAGACCGCGCATACCGGCCAGCTGTCTCATCTGGGTCATGGAACCACGGGCACCGGAGTCCGCCATGATCTTAATGGGGTTGAAGGTAGAGAAGGAGTTGGTCAGAGCAGCAGTCACGCTGTCGGTGGTCTGATTCCAGATCTTGATGACAGCCTGGTAACGCTCTTCCTCGGACAGCTCACCGCGCATGAAGTGGCGGGTAATGACGTCCACCTTCTTCTGAGCCTCGGCCAGATGATCCTTCTTCTCAGGAGGAATGGTCATATCGTACACCGAGATGGACAAGGAAGCCTGGGTGGAGTACTTGTAACCCATAGCCTTGATCTTATCCAGCATCTCGGCACAAACGGCAGTGCCGCGGGCACGAATGCAGCAGTCAATGATCTGACCCAGCTGCTTCTTCTTGACCACCTCGGCGACCTCCAGATCGAAGTCGTCGGTGCGGTTCTTGTTGAAGCCGATGCCCTGAGGAATGGACTCGTTGAAGATCAGACGACCCAGCGTCACGTTCTTCTCCACGATCTTGGTGCGCTTGACGGTAACCACGTTTCCTTCAGCGTCCGTCTCCTGGAACTCACGGGTCATGCGAACCTTGATGGGGGCGTGGATACCCAGCTGATGGTTGGCGTAGGCCATCATAGCCTCATCCACGTTACGGAACACGCGACCCTCGCCGGGCTCACCGGGCTTATCCATGGTCAGATAGTAGGAACCAAGGATCATATCCTGAGTAGGAACGGTAACAGCCTTACCGTCCACAGGCTTCAGGAGGTTGTTGGCAGAGAGCATCAGGAAGCGAGCCTCGGCCTGTGCCTCCACGGACAGGGGCACGTGTACGGGCATCTGGTCGCCGTCGAAGTCGGCGTTGAATGCGGTACAAACCAGGGGGTGCAGCTTGATGGCACGACCCTCAACCAGCACAGGCTCGAATGCCTGAATGGACAGACGGTGCAGAGTGGGCGCGCGGTTCAGAAGCACGGGGTGCTCCTTGATCACGTTCTCCAGAGCGTCGTAGACCTCGGGGAACACGCGCTCGATCTTCTTCTGAGCTTCCTTGACGTTGGTAGCCTTACCCATCTCCACCAGTCTCTTGACCACGAAGGGCTTGAAGAGCTCCAGAGCCATCTCCTTAGGCAGACCGCACTGGTAGATCTTCAGGGTGGGGCCGACGACGATAACCGAACGGCCGGAGTAGTCCACGCGCTTACCCAGCAGGTTCTGACGGAAACGACCCTGCTTACCGCGGAGCATTTCGGACAGAGACTTGAGGGGACGGTTGGAGGGGCCGGTGACGGGCTTGCCGCGGCGGCCGTTGTCGATCAGAGCATCGACAGCCTCCTGCAGCATTCTCTTCTCGTTGCGGATCACGATATCGGGGGTATGGATCTCAAGGAGCTTCTTGAGACGGTTGTTACGGGCGATGACGCGGCGATACAGCTCGTTCAGGTCAGAGGAGGCGAAACGGCCGCCGTCCAGCTGAACCATGGAACGGATATCGGGAGGAATGACGGGCAGGACGTCCAGCACCATCCACTCCAGCTTGTTGCCGGAGGTGCGGAAGGCCTCGATGACCTCCAGACGCTTGATGATACGGGTCTTCTTCTGACCGGTCGCACGGGTCAGATCCTTCTTGAGCTGCTGAGACAGCTCGGTTACGTCGATCTTGGACAGCAGCTCCTTCACAGCCTCGGCACCCATGCCGACGCGGAACTCGTTGCCGTACATCTCACGGTACTCCATGTACTGCTTCTCGTTCAGCACGGTGCCTACCATCAGAGGAGTCGTACCGGGATCCAGTACCACGTTCTCCGCGAAGTAGAGCACCTGCTCCAGCTGCTTGGGCGAGATGTCCAGCACCAGAGCCATACGGGAAGGAATAGCCTTGAAATACCAAATGTGAGATACAGGGGAGGCCAGCTCAATGTGACCCATGCGCTCGCGGCGCACCTTCTTGGTGGTGACGTCCACGCCGCACTTCTCGCACTTGATGACCTCTTTACTGTGGGAATTCTTATACTTACCGCACATGCAGGCGCCATCCTTGGTAGGGCCAAAGATACGCTCGCAGAACAGACCGCCGATCTCGGCCTTCAGGGTGCGGTAGTTGATGGTCTCGGGCTTCTGAACCTCGCCGTAAGACCAGGTGCGGATCATTTCCGGAGATGCCAAACCGATCTTGATGGATGAAATTTCGTTACGCTCCACAGTTCTTCTCCATTTTCTATATAGATTGTGGTTCTCGGAGCCGGAACGGGGGAAGCCCGTCCCGACTCAGTTGAAAAGCATCAATAATTTATAATAGGCTGCAAAGGGGATCAATCCTCGTCGTAGGAATCGTCGTAGGACTCGGCCTCGTAGCCGAACTCCTCCTCGTAGAAGTCGTCCTCGCGGTCGCTCTTCTCGTAGCCGTCCAGCTCGCTCTTCTCCAGCAGGTATCCGTCGGAGAGGGCATCGGTGGCCACAGTCTGGCCAACGGCGGCGTCGGTATCGTCCTCATCCATGATGCGGCGATCCGTGCGAGGATTGTGGCGGCGGTAGGTGGGGCCGTCGTCGTCTGCGCCCAGAGTGGCCAGATCGATCTCCTCGCCCTTGCTGTTCAGGACACGGATGTCCAGAGCCAGAGCCTGAAGCTCCTTAACCAGCACCTTGAAGGACTCAGGCACACCGGGGGTAGGAATGTTCTGACCCTTGATGATGGCCTCGTAAGCCTTGCGGCGGCCGGTGATATCGTCGGACTTGACGGTAAGGATCTCCTGCAGGGTGTAAGCGGCACCGTATGCCTCCAGTGCCCACACCTCCATCTCTCCGAAACGCTGGCCGCCGAACTGAGCCTTACCGCCCAGAGGCTGCTGAGTAACCAGAGAGTAGGGACCGTTGGAACGGGCGTGGATCTTATCGTCAACCAGATGGTGCAGCTTGAGGTAGTACATGATACCCACGGTAACGGGGTTATCGAAGGGCTCGCCGGTACGGCCGTCGTACAGAACGGTCTTACCGTCGAAGAGACGGAGGCCATCGGCCACGCGGAGAGACTCCACGTAAGCGGTGTTACCCTTCTCGTCGGGAGTCAGCTTGCGGTACTGCTTGTTGCCTTCCTCGTCGTAGGTCAGCTCAAACAGATCCTTGCCCTCGGGGTTCTCGCCGGCGAACAGAGGACGGCTGTAGTCAGCCATCTGCAAGCACTCGGAGATGTCACGCTCGTTGGCACCGTCGAACACGGGGGTCATGATCTTCCAGCCCAGACGGCGGGAAGCGATACCCAGATGCACCTCAAGCACCTGACCGATGTTCATACGGGAAGGCACGCCCAGAGGATTCAGCACGATATCCAGAGGAGTACCGTCGGGCAGGAAGGGCATATCCTCGGGAGGCAGAATGCGGGAAACGACACCCTTGTTACCGTGGCGGCCTGCCATCTTATCGCCCACGGAGATTTTTCTCTTCTGAGCGATGTAGACCTTGACCACACGGTTGACGGAAGCGGGCAGATCGTCGCCGGCCTCGCGGGAGAACACGCGAACGTCCACCACCACACCGGTCTCACCGTGAGGCAGACGGAGGGAGGTATCGCGGACTTCTCT
>JAZOOM010000146.1:0-4119 GCA_045655025.1 Eubacteriales bacterium
CCGAAGGCAAATTCGCCCCGAGCGTAAGCGAGGAGGTTTTCAAAAGTCCCTTAAGCGGGTCCAGGGCAGAGCCCTGGACGATAAACAGCAATTTGAAAACATCCTAAACATTAGACATACGGGATACAGGAAGAAACGAAAGCTCACCCATGGCCAAGTTTCTATCTTGTATCTCGTATCTCTTATCTCTTATCTTTCTCCTTGACAATCCACTCCGTATGTGTTATAATACCCTTGATGCCACGGGGAAGCGGGTGAAAATCCCGCACGAGCCCGTCGCCGTGTCGCGCAAGTATGGTATGATCTGACCCCTGCCGCAAGGGGAAAACGGTCATTGGCGGAGCTCCGCCGAGAAGGCCGATCCTACCGCGCCCAGTCGAAATACCCGAGCATCCCACGGGTCAAGTCCCGCGGACACCACCGCAAACGCCGCGAGTGCCGGCAGGTTGGGAAAATCCAAAAAACACAAAGGAGAACACAAGTATGAACAGAACAACCGCAACCAAGTGGCTGTCGTTCATCCTTTGCCTGGCGCTGATTGCGGCTATTGCGCTGACGGCTATGGGATGTGACACGGCCAAGACCCCCGAGACCCCCGACACTACCGCAGGAGAGGCGGACACCGCCGCGCTCACCGTTAAGGGCGAGGGTGCCACCGTTTTCTACTTCAACGTGGTGGACAAGGACGGGAACGAAACGAAATTCGAGATCCACACCGACAAGACCACCGTGGGCGACGCCCTTCTGGAGCTGGGACTCATCGAGGGTGATCCGGGTGATTACGGCCTTTACGTCAAGAAGGTCAACGGTATCACCGCCGAGTATGAGGTGGACGGCACCTACTGGGCATTCTACGTCGGGGACGAGTACGGCATGACGGGCGTGGATCTGACCAACATTGAGGCCGGCGCGACCTACGCCTTCAAGGTGTCCAAGTGAGTACCGAGCTGAAACATACCGGGCAGCCGAAACGGGTCGTCCGCCGCAAAAGGGCGCTTTTGACCATATATGAGATTGCTGTGTTCGGTATGCTGGGAGCACTCATGATGGTCTCCGATCTCATCATGAACATCATTCCCAACATCCATTTGGTGGGCGTCATGATCGTGGTGCTGACCGGTACCTACCGCTGGAAGGCACTGTTTCCCATCTACGTTTACGTTCTGCTCATCGGGCTTTCCGAGGGCATCGGCACGTGGTGGTTGCCTTACCTCTACGTCTGGACGATCCTATGGGGCATGGTCATGCTCCTGCCTCGGAAAATGCCCAAGTGGCTGGCGCCTGTGGTGTACGCCGTTGTTTGCGGACTCCACGGCTTTGGCTTCGGGTTTTGGTGGATCCCTTCCCAGATGGTGTTCATGAGCTTCACCCTTGAACAGGCTCTTGTCTGGTGGGAGTTCGGCTTTTTTACCGCCGATATTCCCCACGGCATCGGAAATCTGGTGGGCAGTACCCTGATCGTCCCCCTGGTGACTCTGATCCGTAAGCTGGACAAGCGCTTGAAAGCATGATTTTCCCCCCGTCGGTGGCCTTACGCCATCGGCGGGCTTTCTATATGGGCGGAAAAGCAGAGGATGAAACATTTCTCCGACGGAAATTCCCGAATCTCTTGACAAATCGTGTATTTCCCTGTATAATATAACCAAATAAATTCAGCAAAGCGAGGTATGTCCCCATGCTCTATACTAACAATTGTCCCCGCCCCGAATTTCCCCGCCCTCAGTTCGACCGAGGTGACGCCCTGTGGCTCAATCTCAACGGCCCTTGGGAGTACCAGACCGACCGCGGCCTTTCCGGCGAGCAGCGCGGCTACCAGAACGGCGCCCCCTTCTCCGAGACCATCACCGTCCCCTTCTGCCGCGAGAGCGAGCTGTCGGGTATTGGTGACAAGGATTTCTGCGACAGCGTATGGTACCGCAAGACCCTGACTCTGCCCGCTGATTGGGCAGGCAAGCGCGTCCTGTTCCATATCGGCGCCTGCGACTACTACACCAAGGTGTGGGTCAACGGTCAGTATCTGGGCGACCACATCGGCGGCTACGTGGCCTTCTCCTTTGATATCACCAAGGCTCTGAAGGAGGGCGAGAACACCATCACCGTCGGCGTATGGGATCACCTCCGTAACGGCACCCAGCCCGGCGGTAAGCAGTCCATGCTCTACCACTCCCACGCTTGCTCCTACACCCGTACCACGGGCATCTGGCAGACCACGTGGCTGGAGTGCGTTCCCACCGACTATATCGCCTCCACCAAGTATTACCCCGACATCGAGCGAGGCAAGCTGGTCATCGAGGCTCTCACCGTAGGCGGCGAGGGCATGACCCTGACCGCCAAGGCAACCTACGAGGGTAAGGACATGGGCATCGGTACCACCGTCGTCCACGGCGGCAAGGCTCTCGTTGAGGTGGAGCTGGACGAGCTGCACCTGTGGGAGGTCGGCAACGGCCGCCTGTACGATCTGGAGCTGACCATGGGGGAAGACGTGATCGCTTCCTACTTCGGTATGCGTAAGATTGAGTGCCGCGACGGCTTCTTCTACCTCAACGGCAAGTGCGTGTTCCAGCGTCTGGTGCTGGATCAGGGCTTCTACCCCGACGGCATCTATACCGCCTCCACCCTCTCCGAGCTGGAGGCCGATATCGACCGTTCTCTGGCCATGGGCTTCAACGGTGCCCGCCTCCACCAGAAGGTCTTCGAGCCCCTGTTCCTGTCCCTCTGCGACAAGAAGGGCTACATCGTCTGGGGCGAGCATGCCAACTGGGATCTGGATATCTCCCGCGAGGCGGCCTACCAGAACTTCCTTCCCGAGTGGTGCGAGATCATGGTGCGTGACTTCAACCATCCCGCCATCATCGGCTGGTGTCCTCTCAACGAGACCCAGATCAACCAGAATCCCCACTTCGTGAAGCTGCTGGCCGCCATCACCCGCCAGTACGATACCACCCGTATGTACATCGACGCATCCGGCTGGGCGCACATCGAGGGGCTCACCGACATCATGGATCTCCATGACTACGAGCAGGATCCCGCCACCTTTGCGGCCAAGCTGGCTCCTCTGGCCGAGGGCGGCACCTACAACGTCCACTGGCACGCAGGCCCCAACCACGCTATGGAGGCCTATCCCACCTTCGTCTCCGAGTACGGCGGCATCCGCTGGGCTCCCAAGGAGGACGCAGGCTGGGGCTACGGTCAGGCTCCCATGTCCGAGGAGGAGTTCATCTCTCGCTTCAAGGGACTTACCGAGGCCATTCTGTTCCATCCCAAGATGGGTGCTCTCTGCTACACCCAGCTCACCGATGTGGAGCAGGAGGTCAACGGTCTGTACACCTACGACCGCGTGGCCAAGTTCGATCCCGCTATCATGCACGCCGTTCTGACTCAGAAGGCCGCTGTGGAGGACTGATCCCGTTCATTCGCCTTATTTGCCGCATCTCCGAGAAATCGGGGGTGCGGCTTTTTGGTTTTGCATATACTGGGGGGAGAGGTTGTGCGGTTTTTCAAATTGCTGTTTATGGGGCCGAAGGCCCGTCACGCCCGAAGGGCATCTCACGCCGCAAGGCATATCGTGTGCGAAGCACATATCGCGCCGTAGGCATCTCGTTCACCGTAAAAAAGATTGAGTTTTTGCTTTTTAGCGAGATACCCCTTCGGGGTGCGATATGCCTTGCGGCACGATATACCGCTCGGGGTGGAACCCTCGCGGTACGATATGCGCCCTTACGGGCGCGTGAATCTCCACGCTAAACCCAAATATGAAATTCTCATAACTGTAGTCCCGGATAATCCCTCACATATACGTCGCCGCGCGGCGACAGAACGGAGGCTTTTTGATGATTGGTTCCCGCTTGACGTCACACCGCCCTATCCCCGCTCCCATTACCGTTACCGAGATCACCCGTCACCGCTTGATCCGACAGGGGGCGGTGCCTGTTCTGGAGGTGACGGTCTGCTATCCTTGCTTGACGCGGGAGGGGGAGGCGGATCGGGAGATCCTGTGTTTTAATCAAGCCTATGAGGCTATGGCCGAGGCCTTTTTGCTCTGGGCAGAACGTGTCGTTGGGCCGGAGGCCGCCGAGGATTACGCCGCCATGGGGGCGTCCGCTGCTTACCGCTTTGACC
>JAZOOM010000147.1:0-10389 GCA_045655025.1 Eubacteriales bacterium
GGGTGGGGATGGGTGCGTGAGAATCGCTCATGGATTGCCTCCTTGTGTATGACCGAGACGACCCTTGGATGCGGGGGGCTCGGTACGGGCCAGAGTGAAGGTGAATTCGCAGGTGTGGCCGTAATCGCTGGCGACCGAAATGGTCTCGCCGTGGGCCTCAATGATGGTCTTGGCGATGAACATACCCAGACCAACACCGCTCTTATCCAGACCTCGACTCTTATCGCTCTTGTAAAAGCGTTCAAAGACGAAGGGAAGATCCTCCTCGGGGATGCCCTGACCCTCGTTGAATACCTTGACCACCGCCTTGCGGTGACGGGTGGATTCTCCGCCGGACCAGGCAAATTCCATGCGGAGCTTGCCTCCCTCGCAGGAGAATTTTATGGCGTTATCGCAGATATTATACAGAATCTGGTGGATGGCATCGCTGTCCGCAAGGACGAACATCCGCTCTTCCTCACAGAGGAATTCCACGTCCAGACTCTTATCCTCGATCTTTTGCTCGAAGGAAATGAGGATCTGACGGCCCATTTCGCAGACGTCGAAGGGCTTCATGTCAAATTTGCGGTCTCCCGCTTGGAGGCGGGAAACGTCCAGAAGGGCCGTGACCAGACGGGATAGGCGGCGCACCTCGGTGGATACAACGCGCAGGTAGTGGCTCTGCTGATCGGGGGGGATCACTCCGTCCAGAATGCCGTCGATGAAGCCGGAGATGGTGGTCATGGGGGTGCGGAGATCGTGGGACACGTTGGCTACGAAGGAATTACGCATCCGTTCCAGATTCTCCAGAGCCTGGGACATTTGATTGAAGGCTACGGCCAGCTCAGCTACCTCGTCCCGTCCGTGGACGGGGACACGGACGTCGAAGCGTCCCACGGCCATGCGCTTGGCGGCGCGGCTCATCTCGCGGAGGGGGCTGATGACCCGCTCGGTGATGAAGTAAATGGCGATGAGGGCGGCCAGCATGATCCAAAGGGCAGCCACCACCATGGAACGGAAGGTGGCGTTCATCATGTTGCCCTGAGTCTCGGCGGTGGAGGTTACCACCACGTAGCCTATAGGCAGGTAGCCGATAGGCAGGCTACCTGCGGAGTGCTCCTCGGCCACAATGGGAAGAACGAACAGAAAGCTTTGCGTGCTGCTGAGCAGGGAATGCTCGGTCAGAAACACGCCCATCCCGTCGGGCAGCGTTTCCTCCTCTACAGAGGTCTCCCGGCGGGGGGAGAGGGAAGGGAGGGCGGACAGATTCTCGGGAGAGAGGATCTGAGTGCCGACGGCGGGAGCGGTATGGGAAAATTTTCCCGTGGAGAAAAGAAAGCCACCGCCATCGTCGGTGACATACACGGTCATATCTTCGAAATTGGTCAGAATGGCATGCAGTACCCGCTCTACGCCGATAGATTCACCGGATGGCTCCTTGATGAAGTCATCAAAGCCTTCAAGATCGCTCTGCGCGTACATCTGGGCGAGGTTGTCGGCGCAGGACGTGGCCACTCCTCGGATGTTGTTCTGCTCATTGCGGATGGTGTGGTTGGTGACAACGCTGTTTACCAGAAAGAGCAGGAGCAGAAAGCTGACCAACAGAAGCGCCGCAAAGGTGATGACGTACTTTGCAAATACACTTTTAAACATAGAAAATACTCCCCCTCGGAGGGAGAGCCCTCCGAGGGAATTTTTTTGTTATGTGAGTCGGATCAGCCCAAAAGCTCGAACTTATAGCCTACGCCCCAGACGGTCTTCAGTGTCCATTTATCGGAAACACCCTCCAGCTTCTCGCGGAGGCGCTTGACGTGGACGTCCACGGTGCGGGAGTCACCCAAGTAGTCGAAGCCCCATACCTTATCCAGCAGGGCATCACGGGTGAAGACGCGGTTGTAGTTGGAGGCCAGGAAGTACAGAAGCTCCAGCTCCTTGGGGGGGATGTCGATGGACTTGCCCCGCAGCTTCAGCTCATACTTCAGCTTGCTGATCTCAATGTTATCGAAACGAATGACCTCGTCGTCGTTCTGGCTGGTGTGCGCCTGGTAGCGGCGAAGCACAGCCTTGACGCGGGCGGAAAGCTCCTTGAGGTCGAAGGGCTTGACCACGAAATCGTCGGCGCCCAGCTCCAGACCCAGAACCTTATCGAAAACCTCACCCTTGGCGGTGACCATGATGATGGGCTTGGAAGAGATCTCGCGGATCTCACGGCAGACCTGCCAGCCGTCCTTCTTGGGCAGCATGATGTCCAGAAGCACCAGATCGGGCTCGTACATCTTGAAATAGTTGATGCCCTCGGCGCCGTCGGTCACGGTCTTGACCTCATAGCCCTCGCTTTCAAAATACATTTTCAATAAGTCGTTAATATTGGGATCGTCGTCTACTACGAGAATTTTCGTGTCCATCATAGTGTGGGTATCCTCCTGAATTTTCAATTATCTCTGTTAAAGCCTATGATCATACAATTGTATCATACCATGGGAATAGGAAATCTGTGTGAATGTAGAATGAATGTTTGGAGAATATTTCCTCGAATTCGCACGGATATCCATGCTCTATTATAGCATAAATCAGGGAAAATGTAAAGAGTTTTTTGCAAAATAATTTCTAATCACTATGAATTTTTGAATATTCCGTAAACAAACGTGGCGCAAACTTGAATCAACGGGAAAATTATGCTATATTTATGACAATATGGTGAGAAAAAAACTACGTGCGGAAGCGATCGTTCACAAAGTGTTTACAAACAAAATGTGAAGATCTCCGCCATATCCGAAGAAAAAAAGCGACTCGGAGTGTGAGGCCCTCCCAAGGGGCATCGGAAAGGAGGATGGTCATGCAAGACGACTCGACCATTATTGACCTGCTCTTTCGACGAAATGAGAAGGGACTGGAGGCGTTGGACAAGCGCTTTCGCGGCCTGTCCTTCAGCGTTATGGGAGGTGTGTTGGAGAATGCGGCGGATCGTGAGGAGTGCTACAACGATCTGCTCCTGGCCGTCTGGAACAGCATTCCGCCCCAGCGTCCCCTCTGTCTGGAGGCTTACGTTTGCGCCCTGTCCCGCCGCATTGCCATTGACCGCTACCGCCACAACACCCGTGATAAGCGGAACGCGCCCTACACACTCATGCTATCGGAGCTGGAAGACGGTGTTCCCGATACGCCCTGCGCCGAGGATGAGGACGGGGTGATCACCGCCGCCATCAACGACTTTTTGAAGAAGCTGGATCCCACCACGCGGGTGCTGTTCGTCCGTCGGTACATACGCTGTGAATCGGTAGAGGAGCTGGCCGCTCGCTTTGGGATGAGAGCCAATGCGGTGTCATCTCGCCTGTACCGCGCCCGGGTGAAGCTGTGCAAGTACCTATATAAGGAGAACATTCGGATATGAAATACAGAGAAACCAAACGGGATCGCCTGTCCCATCTGCTGGGTGAGGTGGATCCTTCCATCATTCAGGAGGCTCTGGACACCGATAGTCCCGAGGCTCTGACCGCCTTGAAGGCCAGGGAGAAAAGGGAAGCCCGGCGCGCGGCGGGGCTGACTCCGGTCAAGCGCCGCGTACTGGTGGCTACGGTGGCCATGCTGGCGGCAGTAGCGCTGATTCTGCCGGTTGCCTTGCTCCTGGCAGGAGATCCGGGCATGTCCCCCGGGACGGATATACCCGGGCCTGATATCCCCGGATCCGACGTCCCTGTTGCCCCTGAGAACGTCATTCCGCCGTGGGTGAGCGGTGAGCTGAAGCTGTCCACGCTGACCTACGGTGTGAAGGATACAGCCCCTGCCCTGTCCTTGCCTTCCTTTTCCCTGCTGACCAATACCCATGAGGCTGATACCATTGAGGACAGTATGGCGGAAACGACCGAGGACAGTACCGCGGAGAACGTCATCGCTCCGCCCCCCGAGGGAACCCTTCCCAACACCGAGATCGAGACCGACACCGAGGCCCCCCCTGTATACGGCACGGGGGAGAACCTCACGGTCTCCTTCATGGACAATGTGAAGATCACTACCTACATGGGGGACGATCTCATTAAGCTTCGCCCTGAATCGGGGGAGCATATAAGCTGTCCCGACGTGTACTACGATATTCGGACGAACGACTACTTCTGTATGTCCTGCCACGTCCTCTCCCTCATGGATGGGCAGGAGGATTTCGCGGACGCTGCCATCCGTTGCTTCGCGGAGGAATGCGTCCTAAACTTCACGCCCCTGTGGACCTCGGGATGGGAGTTTGAGGAATACCGGTCAGACATACATGCTCAGCTGGGCGACGGCGATGCCCGCGTATACTTCGCGGAGAGGCAAAAGCTGACCGTCAGCATGCTGGGGCTGTCGAATTTCCTGTCCGACGAGCACAGGGAATTTGTCGAGGATTCCGCCTTGAAATTCCAATATCCCGTAGTGGATATCGCCGAGTACGGACAGGACATGGAGCATTGCCTGTTCACCTTGGTCTCCCCGCGGACGGGGCTGGCCTACGGGAATTATATCTGCAATATGACAACGGCAGAGATCACCCGCGTTGATACCAACTGCGAGGGCTACGACGTTCCCAACCTGGCCGCCGCCGCCCACGTTTTGATTACGGATGGTTACACCAAGGTCATCGCCATGGTGCCCGACTTCCCGGGAGAATTGACCTCCATCCTCCACACGGGTCTGTGGAAGCCCATTTACATGGGGCACAATATCTGCCTGTTTTCTGCTGAGACGGGAGAATGTGAACGGCTCATCGCCGGATCCAAGGATGGTCACGCTCCTCAGAGCGGCGTGACCGAGCACGGCGAATTTCTGTCCTACGTAGGAACGAACGGTCAGCTCTACCTGTTCGGCAACGGGGAATTCTTTGCCTTGACGGGAGAGTTGGCCCGGGTGGTAAAGGACACGGAGGGGAAATGCTACGCCGTGATCCGTCGGGGAGAGGGAGACTACCTCCTCTACAGCTTAGAAGGGGAAAATGCTCTGCCCGTGTCTACTACGCAATTGGAGGGTAGGCTGAACGTAGCCAATCGCTACGTGGTGGAGGGGAATACCCGATACGATCTTCTGACGGGGGAGAGCCTGACGCTATGGGAGGGCACCCCATCCTCCCTTGTCACCACAAAGGACGGACGGTACACCTACCTGTACTTCCACGGGACGGACGCCATTCTGTGTCTGGACGTGTGGATGAACAAACGCGGGTATCTGGCTCTTTCGGACAGCTTTTTGGAGGCTGTGGACGGCCAAACCGAGATCACCTACAATCTTATTCTCAACGCCGGGGAGGACAGCCTCCTCATGGCCTACTTCAAGGAGGGACAGATCACCTTTGATGCCGAGGCCTTCCGCGAGAACGTCGGTATAGCCGGAGGAAACGTGACCAAGGCCATCGTGGAGGTCACAGACTACTTCCTCATCAACGGCGAGCCTCTTCGATTCTATGAGACCACCAAGGCCCACGACCTTCTTCGCCTCCTGTCCGCTTCCGCCATTCTGGATACCGTGGAGGCAGAGGGCATGTCACGGGATGCCAACATCGCCATCAGCATCCGTGCCGCCGAGGCATTGATCCCCTATTTGGAGGTATGGTCCCGTACCGCCGAGGTTCCGGACGGAGTGGTAGAATCCATGCTGGGCGACATGACGCTGACCATGTTCCGGGATCTGTACCAGTATAAGCTGACGAAGTACGGACGGCAGCATAAGCTGATTCAGCTGGACAATGCTTTCGGTGCCAGCCGCAGGGAATATGCCCTGACGGGTATGTCCCGTGCCGTAACCGCCGAATACTTTGAATTCCTGGGCCTGGAGGTGGATGAGGAGCTTCAGGATATCCTGTATCCTCTGGTCTACGCCGCCATGGACACGGTTCTGGACGAGGAGCGGATGTTCTCCAAATACAACTTTGTACGCGCCTTTACGTCCCTGATCTGTGAGATTACGCCTCAGCTGACAGGGGATACCTATGCGGCCTATATCGCGTCAGGTCGGTTTATGGATGTCACCGACGGTGCCTACTGCTTCGTCACCAACAGCAACACCGCGGGAGATATCCGTTGCGGTCTCAATCTCCCTTGTGATACCGCGTATATCCGCCAATTCCTGTCCGAGCTGGAGTTCGTTGAGGGGGAGATGGATATTCGTGTGGAGGGGCGGCTGACACATCGCTTCACCGTAAAGCACTCACTCGACGGAGATATGCCCATTCTGGAGGTGGGCTATGCTCCTGACGGCCGTGCCTACGCCGTCATTCAGGGCTACTACGCCGAGATCACCCCCGAGGACGTAGAGGATTTTAAGATCCGGTCGGTGGATCGGGAGAGCGATACGGTCTATTATCCCAATTATACCTGGTACTGATCGTTTCAGGAAAACATGAAAAACGGAGGCCTCCCCAAATAGGGAAGCCTCCGCTTTTACGGTTCATCAGAGGCAACGGACGCGACCTCTGATTTTTTTGTGGGCAGAAACAGCAGGATCACACAGGCCACCGCCAGTACCCCCGTCACCGCCAGTCCCCCTTCCAGACCGAAGGCGCCGCCATTCAGCAGAGCTTGCCACTTGCCCTCTGCGATTTCGGCGCGCAGTGGGGAGGGAAGTCCCGTAAGGCCGCTGACGGGAATACCGAACAGGTTGCCCTGGGCGAAATTCCACATGCTGTGAAGCGCTCCTACCATCCAGATGCTTCCTCTTCGCAGAGTCAGACACGAGGCAAAGAGACCGAACAGGAAAATGTTGACCAGCGCGATGGGGGAAACGCCTGGGTTGCCGACGTGGAGGAGGGAAAAGAGCAGGGCGTTGATGACGGCACAAGCCCACAGGGGAAGTCCGCGGCTCAAGGATACCATGAGATAGGAGCGGCAGAGCATTTCCTCCGACATACCCTGTATGACAAATCCCAGAAAGAATCCAAGAAGGAGACCGAAGGGAAGGGAACCCTCGGCAGGCGTGAGTGTCAGCGTCCCGGCGGCCACACAGACCATCACCGCCGCGCCAAAGAGGAGGAGACCGAACAAAAGTCCCAGCCCATACTCCGACAGGCTCCCGCGAGGGGCAAAGCCCAGGCTGGACAGGGTCCGTCTCTCACCCAGCAGACACCAGAGAAGAACCGCCGCTACCGTCACCGCGGTGGCGTACAGCATGATGAGAAGCTGGGTGTGCAGGCTTGGGCTGCCCGGCCACAGGCGGATGACCAGACTCAAAAGCCCCGACCGACCGTACTGAGTGATGAGCATGACGGGCAGAAAGAAGAAAAGAACCACCGCTGGGGAGGCGGTCAGCCGCTCCTTCCGGGTGGGACACAGCATATGAGTTTTTTCGAAGGGGTGAAGCTTCATGACATACCTCCTTGGCACGCTACCCTTTTATTATACCACATAATCACATCCTTGACAACCCCCTTGGAAGAGATTTGTGCATCCTGCTATAGGAAAATTTTGTCGGGAAAATTATGCAATACTAACGAAATTGTTCTTTTGCATGCAAGTGGGTCTTTACAAAATCACGAATGTGTGCTATAATAGAAGTGGGTCGAGGGGACACGTCCTTCCGAAAGCCCGACGTGCCTCGGCTCCGCATCCCAAGCAAGAAATAGGAGGAAGCACTATGAAGATCAACGTAATCGGCCGACAGATGAACGTCTATGACGACACCCGAGAGCTCATCGAGAAGAAGCTTTCCAAGCTGGATAAATATTTTAAGGTCTCACCCGAGGCAACCGTCACACTCAGCCGCAAGCGCAACGTCTCCAGCCTGGAGGTGACCATCAACGCGGGCGGCACTCTCTTCCGCAGTGAGGTAGACGCACCCGATTTCCGCATCGCTCTGGATCAGACCGTGGATCACATTGAGGGGCAGATCCGCAAGATCAAGACCAAGCTGGCCAAGCGGCTGCGGGAGCCCGTGATGGATATGTCGGTGATCCCCGATCCCGTGGAGGAGGTTTCCGACGATGAGCCCATCATTCGTGTCAAGCAGTTTGAGTTCAAGCCCATGACCCCCGAGGAGGCCATCATGCAGATGAACCTGTTGGGGCACAGCTTCTACGTTTTCAACGACGTTACCACCGGGGACACCTGTGTGGTCTACACCCGTAAGGACGGGGCTTACGGCTTGATCGAGCCCTTGAAGTAAATATTTATTTCCCTTAAATGCAAAAGGAGCGACCCACTCGGGTCGCTCCTTTTTGGAGTGTATAGGGGGCAGAGGCGTGGCGGCCGAGTCGGGAATCGGGCGGCGCGCCGATTATTTCTTCTTGGGCACGAACATGCGGAAATCGAACTGTCGGGGCACGTCGATGTCGGCCTCCTCAAGGGTCAAGCCCTCGGCGGCGGCTTTGGCCTTACGGATCTCGATATACAGGGAGGTCAGGGAGATCTCGCCCTCACGGATATCCGTCACAGACAGGCCTCCGTCTCGGAGGAGGATGGTTTCGGCCTCGGTCACCTTGCCCGTGCGGAGCAGGGCGAAGGCGTAGGTCATGGCCACACGGCCGTCAGTCTGTACCTTGGCAGGGGCAGTCTCGTAGGCCTTTATGATCTCCTCGTGCTTTTTCGCGCGAAGGGCAAGGGCTAGGGACTGTCTCGCCAGCGAAACGTCCGAGGGCAGAAGGGCGTAAGCCTCCATAGCGGTCTCGGCGGCGGCGTTCAGGTCTCCCTTCATGCGGTAGACCTGTGCCTTCAGGAACAGGGCGATGGGGGTTACGGCGTAGGCCAGAGCCTCGGTCAGGGCCTCGTCGGCATCGCGGAGGTTGCGCTGTGCCATATGGATGGCGGCCAGATGGAGGTACTTTTCATGGCAGGGGGCGGACTTGTCCAGCATGGCCGTCCACTCCTTCTGCAGCATCCACGAAACGGGAGGCAGGGTCTTGTCGGCGTCCTGCTCCATGGTGCCTTTCTCCATGAGGGAGAACCAGGGCATCTGCTCCTCGGTCAGCGTACCGAAGTCCAGATGAGCGCAGACGGGGGGCTCGCCGTTCTTCTCGCGGCGGAGGTTTTCCAGCTTACCCCACGCCGAGCCGTAGCAGATCATGCTCTCGGCGGGGGAGAGAGCCATGGGCTTGGTGGCGGCCAGCATATCGTTCAGCTTGGCGGCGGGGATGATCTCCTCCAGACGGGCATTCACCTCGGTGCGGCAGTCTGCCCAGTCTCCGTGAACCTTCTCGGGATCAGCGATGACGGCACCGAAGGCCTCCAGCCACTCCCACGCGGTCTTGGGAGGCATGGGGATGCACTCGTACTGGGTATGTGCCACGCCTGCCTGGATCTCCACGTAGCGGCCGTCGTGACCGTCCTGCGTGAGGAATTCTTGCCAGCGCTTACCGCCCTCGCCCTGACCCCAGACGAAGAGCTTACGCCCCCGCAGGCGGGGGGTGGAGGTCTGGAAGAAGCCGTAACCGGATTCGTCGATGTAGGCGGTGTACTTGCGATTCTCGGGGGGGATCTTCCAGAAGTAGTCGATGGCCACGGGGTTATTGGAGGGGTAGGTGATATCAATGCCGCGGTCGTAGGGGACGGCGTTCTTGCCCACCATGCCGTCGCGGTTGTTGTAGGTCTCGGTGGCATCAATGACGTCTCTGGCCTTGGGATTCTCGCGGACGGCCATGTTGGTCCACCAGTACATGGGGACGGTATCGGCGGTGGGGTTGACGATGCGCATACGGCCGAAGAGCTGTTTGGAATCCTCGGGGAGGAAAAAGTCCATCTGGTACACGCAGGCGCGGATACGCTCGTACTCGTACATACGGAGAACGGGGGTGCCGTCCTCCAGCTTCGTCTCGGCGGCGTGGATGCGGGAGCAGGTGAAGGGGTGGTGACCCACCATGCCGCAGTTGAACTCGATACCGCCCGCCAGCCAGGCGTTACGGACGGCGAGGTTACAGGGACGTACCATGGGATTGGTGTAGAGCAGATCCTTGCCCACTACCTTATCGTAGAGAGACCAGAGGCGGCCGCCCAGCTCGGGGAGGAACAGCGCCTTCAGGTAATCATTTTCCAGCACCACGCCGATGTAGGGAGTCAGCTCCTCGGAGCGGTCGTAGAGATCCTGCATACGGTAGGGGAAGATGGAGGGGAGGAAACCGAAGCCTACGAACAGCTCGTCATCCTCGTCCAGAGCCGAGCGGGTGAGGCCTTGGACGTTGGACATTTCATAGAGGGAGGGGAGGGTGGATTCGCCGTTGAAGCGAGCGGAGGGGAGGAGGACTTCGCATATGGTCATGGACATGGTGGGTCTCCTTTCGTGATGGGGTATGGGTTTATTATAGCATAGTATTGGATGAAAATCAAGGTGTCTGGAGGATAAATTTGGGTTTGTCGGTGAGTTAGGGTTGCCAATACCCCCGTAGGGAGCGACGCCCTCGTCGCTCCTAAACCTCAAACATTCTGTTTTCTTATGGGTAGGGGCATTGTTTGACAAGAAGAAATC
>JAZOOM010000148.1:0-10362 GCA_045655025.1 Eubacteriales bacterium
GACGTTTGCGGGAGGCCTTGCGCCAATATTTGCAGAAGGGGGGATATTCGGTATGAACGGCATGCAAGCGTTTACCTGTATCAGCGACGTGGATTTGGCGCTGATCGAAGAATCCATGGCTTTGTTTGAGCCCGAGGCACAGACCGGGGTAGCCGTCCGCCGTCGGCATAGTGGCTTGGGACAGTTCATGTCGGGGAGCTGGGGGGTGGCGTTGCTCTGCGCCGTGGTGAGTTTGAGTGTGCTCTCGGCCATTATTTGGGCGGGGCAGAGCACACCCGTCACGCCGCCCACCCACGGTACGACGGGGGCGGATACCGTCGAGACGGATACGTCTGCGGAATCCGAAACCGTCACCGAGAATGAAACCTTGCCTTTTTCCGAGAAACTGGCCTTCCGCTCCAATGGGGACGGCACCTGTGTCCTCACGGGTATCGGTAAGTGCCGTGACGAGCACGTGGTGGTGCCCGCACATTCTCCCGACGGGGATCGGGTAACGGGGATCGAGGCGGGGGCATTCAAGTCTTGCGGCCGTTTGGTGAGTATTGTTCTGCCCGAGGGGATTACCGAGATTCCCGACGAGTGCTTTTACTACTGTAAGAAGCTGGAATCCGTATCTCTGCCAGAGGGAGTGGAGGTGATCGGAGCGCGCGCATTTGAGGGGTGTTCCGCTTTAGCCGAGATGGAATTGCCATCCGGATTGCGGCGCTTGGAGGAGCATGCCTTCCGAAGCTGTACGGCCTTGACCGAATTGGAACTGCCCGAGGGGCTCACGTTCATTGGTCGGGAGGCTTTCCGAAAGTGTGAGGGGCTTTCGAGCATGACGATCCCGAAGAGTGTAAGCGAAATGGGGGAAGCTGCCTTTCTGTATTGCAGTGGCCTTGTGTCGATCACTCTTTCCGACGGGATAAAAAGTATGGGTCATAGCGTATTTATGGAATGCATAGCCTTGAAGGAAATCGTCTGGCCCTTGGGGATGGATGAGGTACCGCTATGGACATTTATGAACTGTTCCTCCCTGACTCGCGTAACGTTTTCGAGGGATGTGTCGGTGATCTGCGGAGCGGCGTTTGAAAACTGCATGGCTCTGGAAAGTCTGGTGATCCCTTCGGGATTGCTTCAAATAGACAGCCGTGCTTTTTACGGATGTGAGGCACTGGAGGACATCTACTACGAGGGCAGCGCAAGCCAATGGCGCAGAGTGGTCATCGACAAGGACGGAAACCAGGCGTTGATCTCTGCCACCCTGCACGAAAATTACATTGGGGAGGGGCAAAACACCCCCCATCCCGATGTGACCGAGGGCGGTGTACTCTTTATATCCAACGGCGACGGCACCTGCAAGGTCAAGGGCTCCGACAAGAGTTATCAGGGAAAGCTCATAATTCCCTCTGTGTCTCCGTACGGCGATACCGTGACCGCCGTGGCGGCGGGGGCGTTCCGCAGCTTCAGATTCCTTACGGAAGTGGAACTTCCCGATACCGTGACCTTCATGGGGTCGAGTGCCTTTCAGGGGTGCGGGTCGCTGAAGAGCGTGAGACTGCCTTCCGCGGTGACCGAGTTCGGTAAGGCAATGTTCGATGGCTGCGGAGAACTCACGAAGGTGGATCTGCCCGCGGGGCTCACCGAGATCCCCGCCATGACCTTCCAGACCTGCGTAAGCCTCTCTCGAGTGACAGCCAAGGACGGAATCACTGCCATCGGTGCCAACGCCTTCAACGGCTGTCGGTCGCTGGGGACTCTGACGCTGCCTGCGGGACTGCGGAGCATCGGTTCCCAGGCCTTCCTGAACTGCTGTGGACTCTATACCGTGTACTACGGCGGCAGTGAGGCGGAGTGGAAGCAGGTGGAGGTGAATCCTACGGGCAACTCTCGAGTGGTGAGCGTGAAGGTGGAGTTTGGACGACGGTAGATGAGAGCAAAGGCGAGGCCGACACTGCGGCCATGAGCCGTTACCCCGCGGAATTTTTCTCCGCGGGGTATGTTTTTTTGAAAAACATCTTGCAAAATAAAGAAAAATGTGCTATAATAAATCGGTTACGGTACCCGTATCCTTTTGTTGCGCTTATTTTTGGGTACCATGAGTCCAAAGAAAGGAATTTATCATTATGATGCTTCAAATCAAGGCTTTGATCGCCGACGGCATTCTTGAGGGCGTGAAGTCTATCGCGCCCCAGAGCGATATGACCGCTGAGGACGTGTTGGGACTTCTGGAATACCCCCCCGATCCCGCTATGGGCGACATTGCTCTGCCCTGCTTCAAGCTGGCCAAGACCCTGCGCCGCTCTCCCGTGCAGATCGCGTCTACTCTTGCTCCTCTGGTGAGCGGTGACGCCATTGAGAAGGCTGAGGCCGTCAACGGTTATCTGAATATTTACCTGTCGGGCACGTATCTGGCAAACAAGCTGGTGCCCGAGATCCTGACCAAGAAGGAGCGCTACGGTGCGCCCGATATTGGTCAGGGCAAGACCGTGGTGCTGGACTACTGCTCTCCCAATCTGGCCAAGCCCTTCCACATCGGTCACTTGGGTACGACCGTCATTGGTCACGCCCTGAAGAAGCTCCACGAGTTCGTGGGCTACCAGTGCGTGGGTATCAACTATGTGGGCGACTGGGGCACCCAGTTCGGTAAGATGATGGTGGCCTACAAGAAGTGGGGCGACCGCAAGACCGTTGAAGAGGGTGGCGTGGATGCTCTGGTGGATCTCTACGTCCGCATCAATAATGCCATTCCCGATGATCCCTCTCTCGCTGATGAGGCTCGCGCCGAGTTCTGCAAGATGGAGCAGGGTGACGAGGAGAATCTGGCTTTGTGGCGTTGGCTGGTGGATACCTCCATCAAGGCCAACGATGTGACCCTCCAGCAGTTGGGCATCTCCTTTGACAGCTACAAGGGTGAGTCGGCCTACACCGATCTCATGCCCGCTCAGGTACAGAAGCTCCGCGACTGCGGTCTGCTCAAGATCGACGACGGCGCGTCCATCGTGGATCTGGAGGAGTACGGTATGCCTCCCTGCCTGATCCTCAAGCGGGACGGCTCCTCCCTGTATCCTACCCGTGACATTGCCGCGGCGGTGGATCGCAAGGAGATGTATGACTTTGACAAGTGCATCTACGTGACCTCGGGTCAGCAGATCCTCCACTTCCAGCAGTGGTTCAAGGTGGTGGAGCTCATGGGCTACGATTGGTACGAGGGTCTGGTTCACGTGCCTTACGGTACGGTTTCCGTCAACGGCGCCAAGCTGGCCACCAGAACCGGTAACGTGGTGCTTCTGAAGGATCTCTTCGCCGCCGCCATCGAGAAGGTGACCGAGATCATGGAGGAGAAGAACCCCGCACTGAAGGGCCGCACCGACATCGCCGAGGCGGTGGGTGTGGGTGCCATCGTGTTCTACTACCTGTCCAACAACCGCATCAAGGATATCAACTTCAACATGGAGGACGCCCTGTCCTTCGACGGCAACACGGGTCCCTACGTGCAGTACACCTACGCCCGTTCCTGCTCCATTCTGGAGAAGGCTGCCGCCGCAGGTATCGCTCTGCCCGAGGCTATCACCCTGACCGATCCTCTGGAGAAGGCTTTGTGCGTGGTGCTGTCCCAGTATGAGGAGCGCGTCCGTGTGGCTCTCCGCGACTACGAGCCCTCGGTCATCACCCGCTACATTCTGGACGTGGCTACGGCGTTCAACCGTTTCTACCACGAGTGCTCCATCTTCAACGCCGAGGATGAGGGTGTGAAGGCCACCCGTATTGCCCTGACCGAGGCTACCAAGCACGTGTTGGGTAGTGCGTTTGGGCTGATCTGCCTGCGGAAGACCGAGAAGATCTGATTTTAACGGGCGAACGCAGTTCGCCCCTACGAGGAATTTGTTCCTTGCATATTTCCTACGAATTGTAGGGGCGAACCGTGTTCGCCCGTAACCATTGAAAATAATAAAATTGAGAGGTATATATCATGTCCGGACATAGCAAATGGGCTAACATCAAGCACAAGAAGGAAAAGACCGACAAGGCCAAGGCCAAGATCTTTACCAAGATCGGTAAGGAGCTGACCATCGCGGTTAAGGAGGGCGGTCCTGATCCCGCTTCCAACTCCAAGCTCCGCGATCTGATCCAGAAGGCAAAGGCCAACAACGTTCCCAACGATAACATCGAGCGTACCATCAAGAAGGCCGAGGGCTCCAAGGGCGAGAGCTTCGAGGAGATCACTTACGAGGGCTACGGCCCCGCAGGCGTGGCCGTCATTGTGGTCACCTCCACCGACAACAGAAACCGTACCGCGGGTAATGTCCGCTCCTACTTCTCCAAGTACCACGGCAACATGGGTACTTCGGGCTGCGTGAGCTTCATGTTCGAGGACAAGGGTATGATCGTCATCAACGACGAGGACGGCGACTACGAGGAGGACACCCTCATGGAGCAGGCTCTGGAGGCCGGTGCCGAGGACTTCGCCGCCACCGAGGGCATCTACGAGATCACCACCGATCCCGCTGACGTCTATGCCATCGCCGACGAGCTGAAGGCTCTGGGCTACAACATCAACTCCGCTGAAGTGACCAAGATCCCCTCCACCTACACCGAGCTGACTTCCGAGGACGACATCAAGTTCATGGGTCTGCTGTTGGACGTTCTGGAGGAGGACGACGATGTGCTGGACGTCTACCACAACTGGGAGAACTGCGATCGGTAATTTCTTTTGATCGTATGTACCGATAGAAACGACCGAGGGCTGTTTGCCTTCGGTCGTTTTGGCTTTCGGAGAATCGTGCGATGGATACAACGGGAGATTTTTACCAAATTTTCCGTAATTCCGGAAAAGCAGGCAGATTTCCCCGTTTTTTTTCGTCACAGTATATGAGGGGCTTACGAGGCCGCCGAGAATACAAACGGAGGAGGAGAGAATCTTGAAGGATCAAGACATCATCGACTTATATTTTTCCAGGGACGAGCGGGCTATACTGGAGACCGATCGGGCCCACGGAGGGGCTTGCATGGGGGTCTCCATGTCCATTCTCAACAACCGCCAAGATGCGGAGGAGTGTGTCAACGACACTTGGCTGAAGGCATGGAACACCATTCCGCCTACGGTTCCGCGCTCGTTGCGGGCGTTCCTCTGCAAGATCGTTCGCAATCTGTCCATCGACCGCTACCGTGCCAAGCGGGCGGTGCTGTCCTCCCCTGAGCTGGAGAAAGTACTCTCCGAGCTGGCCGCGTCCATTCCCCTCGAGGCGGAGCGGGAGGGGGCGGCAGCTTTGTCGGATCTCTTGGATCGTTTCCTGCGCGCCGAGGAGGAAACGGATCGCCGCCTGTTTTTGGGACGGTACTGGTACGGGGCTTCGGTACAGGCTTTGGCACAGGGGAGCGGGCTGTCTCCCAATGCCGTGACCAAACGATTGGGGAAGGCGCGGGAGCGTTTGCGCGTGTACCTGACCGAAAGGGGGTATACGGTATGAGCGAGAAAAATTGGAAGGTGTTTTCTGCCCTGACGCGGGTCGGGGACGATTTGGTGCTGGACGGGGCGGCCTTTGTGCCGGGGCTGTCGGATGGAGGCGCGCCCTCCGCGACCTCTGACGGGAAGTCGAAGGGCTCCTCCGAGAAGCGGCCTCCGTGGTTTATGCCGACGGTACTGGCGGCCTGTGTGGCGTGGGTCGTCACGGTGGGCGTGTTGTTGGGCGTTATGGGGAATTCCTTCGGATTCTTCCCCTTTGCTCAGCCCGACACCACGGTGGAGGATACGACCGCCGAGCCTACCGAGGACAACGTGGACGGGACGACTGACACGACGGATACGGACGGGGAGACTACCCTTGGAGACACCGCGTACGAGGACACCACGGCGGAGGATACCACAATAGAGGACACCACGGCGGAGGATACCTCCGAGGACGTGACGGAGGATACGACGGTGGAGGAGCCCGAGTTCGGGGACACCTACACGGTGGAGGCCAACAACTACGGTATGCCCTTTACCATTCTGTACTGCTCGGACAGCTTCGATCGGGGCTTCTACTTTGAGAATACCGATGAATCGCCTACCTACGCTCTGGGGGAGGCTGCCTACCAGCGTATCCGCCGGACCGAGAAGCATCTGGGGGTGGATATCCTGGTGGAGAACGGGGGCAATATGTCCCAATACGCGGCTACCATTGCCCGTACGTCCATGGCGGGAGATCCGGCCGGCGACATGGTGCTGACCCACAGCTACAGCGGCGTTACGGATCTGATGACGGGGAACTACCTGATGGATATGACCGAGCTGGACAGCCTGAGCCTGCGGGCGGACTACTGGGATCTGGAGGGAATGAACGCCCTTTCCGTGAAGGGGAGCCGCTATCTGGGTGTGGGAGACTTCCTGCTCCCCGAGGATGCCTTCGCGGTGGTCTTCAACAAGGCGATCGCCGCCGAGCTGGATCTGGAGGCTCACCTGTACACTCTGGTACGGGACGGAGGCTGGACGCTGGACAAGATGGAGGAGTATGCCTCCCGTTACGACAAGGACAACGGGGACGGCAAACATGATGAGGACGATTCCTACGGGATCGCTTGCAACGCATGGGTGTCCATGATCACCTTTATCACGGCCTCCGACTTGACCATGGTGGGGCATGACGGAGACGGGAATCTGACGCTGGATTGGCGGCAGACAAAGGTCAAAAACAAGCTGGTGGAGCTGGACGATTTCCTGTACAGTCTCATGGAGCAGCATTACGTGTATGCGTACAATCCGGTGCAGACGGCGAGCAAGCCTGCGCTGACGGTATGGTCGGATCGCGTTTTCATGGAATTCATGCCGCTCAAATCCATCGTGAGCGGGGACAACGGCAAGGTCTCCGTGGGCATACTCCCCTATCCTCTGTACGATCGGGATCAGGACGATTACAAGACCCTGTACCTTGGGGGCTATATGGCGGTGATGAATATTGACCGCAGCCGCGCCGCTATGGTAGGCGACGTGATCGAGACCCTGGCCTATCGTTCCGCGGATTTTCAGGCGGCATACGACGACTGCCTTTTGAAGGGGCAGGGAGAGGAGCGGATCATGGATGGGGTCATGCTGGAGACCATTCGGGAATCCCTGACCTACGATCCCGCTTGGTATCTGTCAGGTTACTCCACGCGGCTCAACAATATGATCTATGCCATTCCCCACCACATCGCGGGAGTGGGGGAGGGAATGGAGGACGTCATTTCCGACAACCACTATGCCGCGAGCAGAGATCTGGAGAAGTTCATGAAGAGCTTTACAAAGGAATGATCTGCTTACCCCTCCGCTATCGGGCGGAGGGGATTTTTTCAACGGGAAGGTTGGAAATCGCCTTTTTTCCTTGAAAACGTTCGGAGAATTTGGTATAATAAAGGGAGACGGCACCAATTAAAAAATATTTTTCGTAATTCCAAAAAAATCGGGCAGATTTTTCCTGTGATTTCCGTCATAGTCAGTAAAGGAAAGCTTACGTTTCCTTATCGCAACAAGGAGGAAAAGAAATTGAACGATCAATCCATCATTGACCTGTATTTTGCGCGGGACGAGCGAGCCATTCTGGAGACCGAACGGGCTCACGGAGCGGCTTGCATGGGGGTCTCCATGTCCATTCTCAACAACCGCCAGGATGCGGAGGAGTGTGTCAACGACACGTGGCTGAAGGCGTGGAATGCCATTCCGCCTACCATACCCAACAGTCTGAGGGCTTTCCTGTGCAGGATCGTCCGCAACCTGTCCATCGACCGCTACCGCGAGAAGCGGGCGGAGCGGCCTACGGTGGAGCTGGAGGCGGCCTTGTCCGAGCTGGGGGACTGTATGCCCTCCCACGCCGAGCGGGAGCGCGCCGCCGCTCTGTCGGAGCTTTTGGATCAGTTCCTGCGCACCGAATCCGAAATGGATCGGAAGCTGTTTTTGGGGCGGTACTGGCACGGGGCGGCGGTTCACGTGCTGGCCAAGGGGAGCGGTTTGTCTCCCAACGCCGTGACCAAGCGGCTGAAAAAGACCCGTGAGCGGTTGCGGGGCTACCTGACCGAAAGGGGGTATTCGGTATGAACAAGCGAGAACTGCAATTGTTCGCCGCTCTGACGAACATCGGGGATGATCTGATCGAGGAGAGCTTTGCCTTTCTGCCCGCGGAGGGCGGCGCGGCTGATGGGGCGACCGTCGGAACGCCCAAGAGAGCAGGGAAGAGGCCTGTGTGGTTTCTGCCTGCGGTCATAGCCGCTTGCGCCGCTTTCGTGGCCAGCGCGGGGATTGCCGTGGCTGTTCTGGGGAATTCCTTCCAGCTGTTCCCCTTCGGCCCGTCGGATACCACCGAGGAGGGTACCATCGGCGTTTCGGAGGGTGAGCCTACTGATGAGACGGGAGAGGGAGCAACCGAGGCTCCCACGGATACTCCCACCGAGACGCCTACCGAGGAGCCGACCGAACCGGGCACCGATGCTGAGCCGGAAACCGAAGAAACCACCGAGGAGCTGACTGACGCTCTGCCCTATTCAAAGGGACTATATTACGGAGCAAATGGTGAGGGGACATGCTACGTCAAGGGAATCGGAACTTGCACGGATGAGATTATTGTCATTCCGTCTGAGCATGGCGGAAGAGCCGTGAACGCTATAGGCATAAATGCATTTGCTTCAGCCAAAATAAAGGGCGTGATCATTCCCCACGGGGTGACCGAGATTCAACAATCAGCGTTTCCCAATTGTACCGAGCTGACTTCGGTTGTGATTCCCGATGGGGTGACGGCTATCGGGGGCTTCGCCTTCTACGGTTGTCAGAATTTGACCTCTATTACCATTCCGTCGAGTGTGACGAGCTTTGGGAAATACATGCTTTTTCAATGCCCCAATTTGACCGACGTCTATTATATGGGCACGGAGGAAGAGTGGGAGGCCATTCCCAAGCCCTACGAGTGGCGCACGGGTTCTCCCTTCATCGTCCATTACAACTGTACCCCTTAACCTTTCGTGGAGCGGCATATGCCGCTCCTTTTTTGGCGTGTCTCAACCAACGGTTTCCGAAAATTTACGTCTACCCCCTTGACTATGTGGGCGGGATTTGGTACAATAAATAAATAGAATGAAAAAGTGCAGAAAGGCAGGGAAACATATGCCCCAGACAACCTCAAAACCGACCAACAAGTACACCCGACTGCTGGCCAATACGGCGGTTTTCACCGTGGGCAAGCTGCTCTCCAAGCTGCTGACCTTCTTCATGATCGGCCTCTACACCGCCTGCCTCACCGAGGCGGAGTTCGGTACGGCCGAGCTCATTACCAACATGGCGAATCTCCTGATCCCGCTGGCCTGCGTGGGCATCAGCGAGGGCATCTTCCGCTCCGCCGCCGCCAAGGACGGGGACAAGGAGGCCTTTTTTACCAACGGCCTTCTGGTCTACGGCGTGGGATCTCTGGTGTTCCTGTGTCTGATCCCGCTGATGGGGTTCATCCCCCGCTTTGCCGATTCGGTGTGGCTCATCGCGGCCTACGTGGTGGTGGCTAACCTGCACACGGTGGTGTCCCAGTACCTCTGCGCCATCGGCCGCACCAAGCTTTTTGCGGGGCAGGGAATTCTCAATACCGCGCTGGTCATCGGGCTGAACATCCTGTTCTTGCCCGTGATGGATTTCGGGGTCACGGGATACGTGTCCTCCATCATTCTGGCGGATCTGCTCACCACGGTGTTTCTCGTTCTGGTGACGCGCCTGTGGCGGGCGGTGAAGCCGAGAAGTATTTCACGGCAGACCGTTGCCTCCATGCTGAAATTCTGTCTCCCGCTGGTGCCCACCACCATTTTCTGGTGGATCACGGGGGTGTCCGACCGTTACATGGTGGACATGATGTGCTCCCCCGAGCTGAACGGTCTGTACACCGCGGCCTACAAGGTGCCCAACCTGCTCATTTACGCCATCTCCATCTTTGACAGCGCGTGGAAGCTGTCGGTGTCCGCCGAGGACGATCCCGAGGCCTGTGCCGCCTTTTACTCCCGCGTGTGGCGGGCGTATACTACGTTGGCCTTTCTGGGAGGCGGCTGTCTGATCCTTGCCTCCCGTCTCTGCGCCCGTATTCTCTTTGCCGAGGCCTTCGAGGAGGCGTGGGTCTACATCCCCACCCTGACCTTCGCCACGGTCTTTACCGCCCTCTGCACCTTCCTCGGCTCGGTGTATTTCGCCAGCAAGAGGACGGTGGGCTCTATGCTGACGGCGCTGGCGGGGGCAATTCTGAATATCGCGCTGAATTTCCTGCTCATCCCCCCTTACGGGGCTATGGGCGCGTCGGTGGCCACCTTTGCCAGCTATTTCGCCGTGTGCATCCTGCGCCTTGTGACGGGGCGGCGGGTCATTCCCTTCAAGGGGGCGTGGGGGCGGGTGGCGGGGAATAC
>JAZOOM010000149.1:0-1675 GCA_045655025.1 Eubacteriales bacterium
GTGATATAGCCCGTCAGGTGGGGGAGGGGGTGGGTCTTATCGTCCTCGGGCATGGAGAGGATGGGGATCATGGTGATGGAGCCCTCGGAACCCATCTTACGGCCCGCTCTCTCGTACATGGTAGCCAGGTCGGTATACAGGTAACCGGGATAGCCACCGCGACCGGGAACCTCCTTACGAGCCGCAGACACCTCGCGGAGTGCCTCGGCGTAGTTGGTGATGTCGGTCAGAATGACCAGCACGTGCATATCACACTCAAAGGCCAGATACTCGGCAGCGGTCAGGGCCATACGGGGGGTGGAGATACGCTCGATGGCGGGGTCGGAGGCCAGATTGATGAAGAGAACGGTGCGGTCGATGGCGCCCGTCTTCTTGAAGTCGGAGATGAAGAAGTCGGCTTCCTCGAAGGTGATACCGATGGCGGCGAAGACCACGGCGAACTTGGAGTCGGATCCCCGCACCTTAGCCTGACGGGCGATCTGAGCGGCGAGGTTTGCATGGGGCAGACCCGAGCCCGAGAAGATGGGGAGCTTCTGACCGCGGACGAGGGTATTCAGTCCGTCGATGGTGGAAACACCCGTCTGAATGAACTCGGAGGGGTAGTATCTGGCGGCGGGGTTGATGGGGGTGCCGTTGATGTCCAGCGACTTATCGGGAATGAGGGGAGCGCCCTCGTCGATGGGCTCGCCCATACCGTTGAACACACGGCCCAGCATATGCTCGGAGACGGGCAGCTCCACACCGTGGCCCGTAAAGCGCACCTTGGACTCGGCCAGGTTGAGGCCTGCGGAGGACTCAAAAAGCTGTACCAGCACGTTACGGCCATTGACCTCCAGCACACGGCAACGGCGGACCTCCCCGTTGGGAAGCTGGATCTCGCCCAGCTCGTCGTACTTGACTCCCTCCACCTGCTTGACCAGCATGAGAGGGCCGGCAACTTCTTCTATGGTTTTGTATTCACGAATCATGTTTCAATACCTCCTTATCAGACCTTGGCATCCTGAACCAGACGGTTCAGCTGCTCGGTCATCTCGGCGGTGATCTTCTCGGCCTCCTCCTTGTAGGAGGCGTAGGGCACAGCCTTGAAGCGGCCGATGCGCTCACGAACGGGCAATTCCGCCAGCTTGTCGATGTTGGCACCGTCGGCAATGGCGCGGCGAGCCTTATCCTCGAAGGCGAAGACCAGACCCATCATGCAGTACTGCTTATCCAGCGCGGTGTAGCAGTCCTCGTCCTCGAAGGCGTTCTGCTGGAGGAAGTCCTCACGGATGGAGCGGGCGGACTCAAGGGTGAGTCTGTCCTCGGCGGAGAGGGCATCCACACCAACCAGCTTGACGATCTCGTTGAGGGAGTCCTCCAGCTGGAGGGTCTTGAGGCAACGGCCGGTGTACTCCATCCACTTGGGGGAGACGTGCTCGGCGAACCAAGGCTCCAGACGGTCGCGGTAGAGGGAGTAGGAATTCAGCCAGTTGATGGCGGGGAAATGGCGGCGGTAGGCCAGAGAGGAATCCAGACCCCAGAAGACCTTGACGATACGCAGGGTGGCCTGGGTCACGGGCTCGGAAATATCACCGCCCTGGGGGGACACGGCGCCGATGGCGGACAGCGCGCCCATACGGCCGTCGCTGCCCAAACAGACCACCTGACCCGCGCGCTCGTAGAACTGAGCCAGACG
>JAZOOM010000150.1:0-2383 GCA_045655025.1 Eubacteriales bacterium
TCTTAGAACCTTTTTTCAAAAAGGTTCTAAGCCGCCGGAGGCCGTGCCCCTTCGCACCGATAAACAGCAATTTGAAAGGCCGCCCAGCGGGCGGCCCTTCGTTATGGGGATTTTGCGGGTCAATCTTCTTTCTTTTTCAAACCCACGCAAGCGGCCATAGCGGATGCCACGGCGGCCATGCCGAGTCCGACGGAGGACTTGCAACCGCCCTTGGGGGCGTCGGTCTCGGTGGGAGCCTCGGTAGCGGGAGCGTCGGTAGCGGTAGCGTCGGTGGGAGCCTCGGTGGGCTCCTCCTCAGGCTCGGTGGGCACCTCGTCGGTAGGGGCGTCGGTCTCGGGGGTCACGCCCGCGTTCTCGGCGGTAGAGATATAGGAGAACTTGAAGCGGCCGCCGGGGGCGACGTCGCCCGAAATGTAGAAGTCCAGAATATCGCCCGAGAACTTGGTGTACTTGTAGTCGGTACCGTCGGCGGGGGCGGCGTCGGACTCGTCATGGACGTTGTCTGTCCACGCGAAGTTGATGGTGAAGTCATAGCCCGACAGACCTAGCATGGCCTTGGGCACCTTGACCTGCATGTACTTGCCGTCCACGGTGTACTCCACCTCGCCCACGATCTCGGTCTCGTAGCCATTGCCCGTGAACTTCTCCAGCGTAGCCTTGTCGGCGGTGGGGGCGGTTTTGTTCAGCACGAAGTCGAAGGACTCCCAGCCCTGATTCTCTTGATCTGCGTCAATGTAGAGGTTCATCCACAGAGGATCGGTGTAGGGGGTGATGTTTTCAAAGCACTCCACGTAGAAGTAGACGTTCTCACCGTCGCGGGCGACTCTCGCGCCGATGACGTCGTTTCTGCCGGAATACTCGGTGTAGCGGATGTCACCGGCACCCTCGGTGTCGCGGTCCTCGGTACCGCCGATGTAGGCGGCGTAGTAGGGGCCGGCCTCGTTCCACTGGGTATTGTCCTTGCTGATGTCGATGGTGGCCGCCGCGCCGGGGGCGGGGATGGGGCGTACGCCCTTGTACTTGCGGACAAGGTTGACCAGCTGGTAGTAGTAGTGATCCTTCAGGACTCCCTTGGTGGGCTCGAGGTCACGGGAGAACTCATCGTTGAACTGATCGGGGAAGGCATTCTCCACGGCGGAGGCATAGCCCTCGGGCCAGCTGGCGTGACGGCCTGCCGTCCACTCGTTCCAGCCCGTGACGAAGATCAGACGGGGATCCGCCTCGATAGCGTACTCGAACTGCTCCGCGAAGTTGTAGCCCCACTTGGAGGCCTCGTCGCCCTCCTTGGCGTAGCGATCCTCAAGGTCATGGGTGTAGGAGCGGCCCATGATGCCCACACCGTTCATGGGGGCGATGAGATCGAACTCGTAGCTGTGGTTCATGGCCACGCCCACCGTAACCTGCTCGGGCTTCTTCTCCCGTGCCTGCTCCTTGGTGGCGCAGTAGTAGGGCTGGGGATAGATGGAGAGCCAGCCCCACTGACCGCCCTGTACCACGCGGTTGTTGGTGTAGCCCGCATAGCCGGGACGGAAGGTGAAGAAGTTCAGGATCTCCTTGTCCAGATTGTCATTCTTGTCCAGCCCGCTGCTGTTGCCGTGGGCCATGATGACGGGCTTGCCGTCCCAGTAGAACCACTGGTCATGGTATTCGCCGGGACGGAAGATGTCCTGATAGATGTTGCGGAGCTGGGCGGCGGTATCCTTGCCCCCCGCGAAGGGAAGCATGAAGGAGAGCTTGGGGGTGTTCACACCGTCGAGGCGGGCGTCCCCCCACGCGTTCAGCACGCTGTGGTAGCCGTCCTGCCATGTGAAGGTACCGTTGGTGTTGTCGGTCAGCACCGCATCCACTCCCGCGTTGGCCAGAAGCTCACCCTGACGGCGGATGACCCACTCGTCGGTGGACAGGTAGTAGCCGTACACCGATTCGTTCCAGTAGTAGGAGACATCGGAGGCGGGCCATGCGGGATGATCGTAGTCGGTGGAGGCCTCGGGGTATTTCTTGATGAAGTCCGTGACGTTGAGAGGGGTGCCTCGGGTCAGATGCCACGTCCAGTAGAACATGGCCACGGTCTTGTCCTCGCGGGGATTCCCCACCTCGGCGTTGGTGAGTGCGGTACGACCCAGCCCGTCGGTGAACACCCAGGTGTCGGGCATGACCTCATGGGTCTTGATGAGGCTGTTGTCGGGAATGACGTACTCCTCGGGAGGGGTGTGCTTGCCGTCGATGGCATCTGCCACGGACTCGCACTTGCTGAAGGGCTCTGCGAGATTCTCGGTGAAGGTGATCTTCAGCTCGGGCAGAGAGTGCTTCTCCTGACCGTCCACGTAGAGGAAACCAAGGTCGTCGGTGCTGTTTTCATAGGTCCAGACACCAACCGAACCAC
>JAZOOM010000151.1:0-3054 GCA_045655025.1 Eubacteriales bacterium
AAGGACCCCACCTACGAGCCCAACCTCCGCAAGCTGGGCGACGCTGAGCTGGCCGCCCCCGCCTCGATCAACTTCTACGCCAAGGACTTTGAGTCCAAGGACTTCATCGAGCAGTTCATCGCGGACTACAACGACGCTGCCGAGAATGAGACCCAGAAGCTGAAGTACACCGACACCGTGGGCATCCTCATGTCCTCGGTCACCACCATCATCAACGCCATCTCCTACGTGCTGATCGCCTTCGTGTCCATCTCGCTGGTGGTATCCTCCATCATGATCGGCATCATCACCTACATCTCGGTGTTGGAGCGCACCAAGGAGATCGGTATCCTCCGCGCCATGGGTGCTTCCAAGCGGGATATCGCACGTGTGTTCAACGCCGAGACCCTCATCATCGGTCTTTGCGCCGGTATCATCGGTATCGTCTTCACCGTCATCATCTGCATTCCCGCCTCCGCCATCGTCCAGTACGCGACGGGTATTCCCACCATTGCCGCCGTTCTTCCTTGGCAGGGTGCACTGATCCTCATCGCCGTCTCCACGATCCTGACCGTCTTCGCGGGCTTGATTCCTGCCAAGAGCGCGTCCCGCAAGGATCCCGTGATCGCGCTGCGTACCGAGTAATCAAAGGCACTTCAAAGACAATATTCTTTCCGGTAGCACGTGTTACGGGAAAGGAACTACCAAGCAAAAAACCAAGATCGGTCTTCGGATCGATCTTGGTTTTTTGAATATGGCAGGAAAGACAGGGAAGGAGCGCGTTATGCTCGGGTTAGATGTGTCAAAAGGAAATTACGTATATGCGCCCATTCATCCGCGGTCAGTTCGCCGTGCGTGCATCCCTCCAAGCGGTGGTAGCTTACTTTATGACCTTTCTGCAGTAGCTTTTCCACGTAGTCATCCATTTGCTCATAGGGAAACAGCTCGTCGGAAAGATCGTTGATAACGTGGTAGGGAATAGGGGGCATATCCTCAATGCGATGAAGAGGCGATAGAGTTTTGAGCGCGTCCGCGATGGGCATCTCATAGTCAGCCACGGCGCGGAAGAAGGTACGGGGGATGGTAGAACGACAATTCACGCGATCGGGCACGTCTACGCAAGGACAGTGCGCAAGACATGCCGTTGGGACGCGGGCAGGGTCGCCCCCATGGGAGGCGGTATAGATCAACGCGCCCGAGCCTCCCATGCTTCCACCCATCACCGCCCAAGGCGTATTTACGGTGAAATCATACTTTTCTCGAATGGCATCCACCAGGGCATGGATCATACGGACAGCTCCGCGATTCATCCAGCTCCAGGGGCCGGGAAACACGTAAGCCTGCAGAATGCCGTTTTGCGCCAAAAACTCCGACAGAGGGCCGTTATAGGGGGCAATATCCATAGAGCCGCCCAAGCAGGAGCCACCGCCGAGTCCGGGAAATTCCAGCACAAAGGCAGAGGGAGGGGCTGTCAATAAATGGGCATTGGTATTGCAGTATAATTCAATGGTTTGCGGATTGATGAAATCACGGTCGTTTTGCGTGTACGCGGAAACCATAGGATCCTCCTTTGCGGTCGATTATTTTGCGGCATGCTGTTGATTATTCTTGTCTGACATACGATCAAAAAAAGCACCGCAACCCGTTTGAGTTGCAGTGCTTTTTGGAGCTGGTGACAGGAGTCGAACCTGCAACCTGCGGTTTACGATACCGCTGCTCTGCCATTGAGCCACACCAGCATTTATTCACAACAACAGTATTATACCACAAACTCTTGTAATTTGCAATAGGTTTTGAAAAAATATTTTTGAAAAAATTCATCATTATTTTCGCGTCAAGAGCAAACACGTATTGATTTTCTGCGTAAAATATGGTAAAATAAATGTAGATCCAAGAATACATGAAAAGGGTACCCGTATGAATCTTACTGACATTCGCACCATCAAGGACATCATGTCCATCTACAATATCAATTTCCGCAAAGAGTTCGGACAGAACTTCCTCACCAATATTTCCGTGGTAGAGGATATTGCCGACTCCTGTTCGGACACTCCTGACGCTACGGTGTTGGAGATCGGCCCCGGTATCGGCGTGCTGACCCAGGAGCTGGCCTTCCGTTACAATAAGGTCATCGCCGTGGAGATCGATAACGGTCTCATACCCGTTCTGCGCTACACCCTGCAGGATTGTCCCGAGGGCGTGGTGGAGGTCGTTCATGCCGACGTGATGAAGGTGAATCTGGCCGAACTGCTTGCCCCCGCTTTTGCGGCAGGGAAGGTCTCGGTTTGTGCCAACCTGCCCTACTACATCACAACGCCCATTCTGATGGCTCTTCTCGAGTCGGGGCTTCCCTTCGAGTACATCACCATCATGATCCAATCCGAGGTGGCGGATCGTCTTTGTGCCAAAGCTGGGAGCAAGGAGTACGGTGCCATCACTGCCGTACTGAAGTACTACGGTGAGGCGCAGAAGCTTTTCAAGGTCTCGGCAGGGAACTTCATCCCCGCCCCCAAGGTGGATTCTACCGTGGTGCGCATCAAGCTTCACAAGGAAAAGCCTTACGTCCCCAAGGACGAGGAGATCCTCTTTAAGACCATTCGCGCCGCTTTTGAGCAGAGACGTAAGACTCTGCCAAACGCTCTTTCCGCAGGCTTTCCCGAGATTCCCAAGGATCGGCTTACAGCCATCATTGAGGAGTGCGGCCATCGCCCCGACATACGCGGCGAACGGCTGGATATCGCCGATTTCGTGGCGTTGGCGGACAAAATTTACGATCTGAAGCAGGTGTGATCCATGCGTGTCTTCCGCTATCGATGCGATCTGCCTGCCGAGGTCGTGTTGGATCGTTTTGAACGCTTCGCCGCTACCGAGAAACACAATCCCTTCCATCCGTTTCAATCGTTCCATAATCCCCGCGTAGGTCTTCACACCTGCCGCCACGGCAATGAGATCAATGGCTACTATGAGAGCGGCGTCCGCAGCCGCCACGGTTCTCTTCAGAGTCTCAAGGTTTGGTTTGAGTTTACCGTCAAGCCGCGGGAGGAGGGGTGTACGATTTCCTGCACGATTTTCAGC
>JAZOOM010000152.1:0-2546 GCA_045655025.1 Eubacteriales bacterium
TTAAGAATCCTCAAAACTTTCAAAAAGGTGTTATTAAATAATGCTTTTTAAAAGTTTTTGGAGTTCTTAGAACCTTTTTTCAAAAAGGTTCTAAGCCGCCGGAGGCCGTGCCCCTTCGCACCGATAAACAGCAATTTGAAAGTGAAAAAGCAAGACCCAACTAAATGCTAGATTTGATCCAAGATCATAAACGAACCGGCGACATCCTTCGGGGTGTCGTCTTTTCTTGGGGAATGTTAATAAAATGTAAATAATGGCCGAAAAACCTCCCAAAATATCTCTTAATATAGTATAATACTAAATCAGGAAAGTGTGTATGTTTTGTGGCACACGTACCCATTCAGAACTGTTTTTTGGAGGTATATAGACTATGACTCTCGTAATTTTGGCCGCCGGTATGGGTTCCCGCTTCGGCGGTGTCAAGCAGATGGAGCCCATCGACAAGGACGGCAACTTCATCATCGACTATTCCATTTTCGATGCCAAGCGCGCAGGCTTTGACAAGGTGGTCTTCATCATCAAGGAAGCCATCGCCGAGGACTTCAAGGCCACCATCGGTGCCCGCGTGGAGCCCCACATCGCCGTGGAGTATGCTTACCAGGAGCTCTCCGACATCCCCGAGGGCTACGCCATCCCCGAGGGCCGCGTCAAGCCCTGGGGTACCACCCACGCCGTTCGCTCCACCCGTGAGATCGTGAAGGAGCCCTACGGCGTTATCAACGCCGACGACTTCTACGGCCGCAACACCTACGAGAAGCTGGCCGCTCACCTCTCCAAGCTGGAGAAGGGCGAGTTTGCCGACGACGGCGTGTGCCACTGCTGCGCCGTAGGCTTCAAGGTCAACAAGACCCTCACCGACAAGGGCGGTTGCTCCCGCGGTATCTGCAAGGTGGACGAGAACGGCATGCTCTACGATCTGGTGGAGACCCACAAGATCGAGAAGCTGGGCAACGACGCCCGGTACCCCGATGCCAACGGCAACATGGTGTTCCTGGACGGCGAGACCGTTGTCTCCATGAACTGCTGGGGTCTGGGTGCCGAGACCATTCCCATGCTGGATGCCGATTTCGACGTCTTCATGGCCAACCTGAAGGATGCCGCCGATCCCGCCAAGGCCGAGTCCCTCCTGCCTACCTCCATCGATACCTTCGTGAAGGCCGGCAAGGTGGACGTCACCGTATACCCCACCGAGAGCGAGTGGTACGGCGTGACCTATAAGGAGGATAAGCCTTGGGTGGTGAACGCCATCCAGGCTCTTATTGACGCGGGCGAGTACCCCGAGCATCTGTGGGGTTGATACCATGACGAGACCTACCCATGAGCAGGTGCTGGACGTCTGCTCCCGCTTTGCCTTTTCCGGTGACGTTGCCGACGTCAAGATCTGCGGCAACGGCCACATCAACAGTACCTACATCGTGACCACGGAGGAGGGAAGACGCTACGTCCTCCAGATCCTCAATACCGCCATTTTCACGGATCCCGTGGGGGTTATGAACAACATCGTCGCCGTCACCGACCACATCCGCGCGGGTCTGGCTCGCGCCGGTGAGGACGCCGAGCGGGGAACGCTCCACGTGATCTGCACTACCGACGGACAGAACGGCTATACCGATGCCGAGGGCCGCTTCTGGCGCGCCTACGACTTCGTGGAGGGCACGGTGTGCCGCCTCACTCTGGACAGCCCCGAGACCTTTGCCCGCGTAGGCGAGGCCTTCGGCGACTTCCAGCGCAGACTGGCCGACTTCGACGCTTCCGTGCTGATCGAGTCCATCCCCAACTTCCATAACACCAAGAACCGCTACGCCAATTTCCTGGCCGCCCTGGAGCGTAATGCCTCGGGCAGAGCCCATTTGGTGGAGGATGAGATCAAGTTCATCACCGACCGCGCTGATAAGTGCTCCCTCATTGTGGATGCCTTGGCCGACGGCTCTCTGCCTCTCCGCGTGACCCACAACGATACCAAGCTGTCGAATATCCTGCTGGACGAGACCACCGAGGAGGCCGTTTGTATCATCGACTTGGATACGGTCATGCCCGGCTCCTCCCTCTACGATCTGGGCGATTCCATCCGCTCCGGTGCCACCTCTGCCGCCGAGGATGAGCCCGATCTTGACAAGGTGCATTTCCTTCCCGAGATGTTCAAGGTTTACGCCCGTGGCTTCATCAAGGGCTGCGGCGGAGCGCTGACCGAAAAGGAGATCGCCATGCTCCCCGACGGCGGCTATATGCTCACGCTGGAGCAGGCCATCCGTTTCCTGACGGATTATCTGGACGGTGATACCTACTTCCACGTGGACTACCCCGAGCATAATCTGATCCGTACCCGTACCCAGATCAAGCTGGTGGCGGATATGGAGGCCTGCATGGATGAATTGCGGGCGTTTGTCGGGAATTTGTGAAACGGTAAATTGCTGTTTAACGGGCCGAAGGCCCGTCACGCCCGAAGGGCATCTCACGCCGCAAGGCATATCGTGTGCGAAGCACATATCGCGCCGCAGGCATCTCGTTCACCGTAAAAATGATTGAGCTTTTTGCTTTTTAGCGAG
>JAZOOM010000153.1:0-2176 GCA_045655025.1 Eubacteriales bacterium
CTCGGTGGTGGAGTGCGACCGCATCCAAGGCAAACGGCACTACGCCCCCGTCTACTACGCCGAGAATTGGGAGGATGACCCGGATTTCACCCCCTATATCTACGTAGACGTGACCCGCGGATATGATCTGTGGTGCGAAGCACTCCACACCCAATGGTTCGTGATGAACAGCAAGGATTTCGCCTACTATGACTACTATACCTCTTTGGCACGGATGCGCGGCTGTCTCAACAAAACAAAGTACGCCGCCGCCTTCGACGTGGGGGAGCGGCATAAGCGAGTGAAGAAGGATATGCTGTAACGCAAAACAGCGCACGGGAATGACGCCGTGCGCTGTTTTGTATTGTGTGGCGGTTACGTGCCCGCAATCAAGGTACAATGATGAATTTTCCCTTTGCCCGCAGGGCACCATCGGCCAGGATCTCGGGCAGCTTGTCCAGCGTCTCGCAGGCGTAGACCATGGAGGTCACGTCGATCTTGCCGCCGTCGATGAGATCGAGGGCGCGCTTCTGGGTATAGGGGTTGATGAAGGAGGCCTTGAGGGTGATCTCCTTCTTGAAGATCTCGAAAGGTCTCACGGGCATCTCGTCGGCGGGAGCGGTGAGGCCGAAGAGCATGACGGTGGACTTCTTCCCCGCGATCTCAATGGCCTGCTTCATGGTGGCAACCTTGCCGACACACTCGATGACGCAGGCGATACGGTCGATGCCCTTGGCGGCCAGAACGGCCTTCACGTCCTCGGTCAGAGGGTCAATGGTGAGATCGGTGCCCAGCTTGACGGCCAGCTCGCGCTTCTCGGCCACAGGCTCGATGAGGATGAGCTTCCCTGCCCCCGGGAGCTTGGCCAGTTGGAGCATAAGCAGACCGATCATACCACCGCCGATGACGGCTACAGTGTCCCCTGCCTTGATCTCACAGAGGTCGATGCCGTGGACACAGCAGGCCACGGGCTCGGTCATGGCGGCCATCTCAAAGGTGGTGGTATCCGCGATCTTATAGACCTGGGATTGAGGGACAGCGCAGTACTCGGCAAAGCCGCCGTGGACGGTGGTGCCGATGCCGATCATGTGTTCGCAGAAATGGCCGATGCCGCCCTTGCAGTAGGCGCACTCGTTGCAGAGCTTATTGGGATCCACGCAGACACGGTCGCCCACCTGAACAGCGGTCACGCCCTCGCCGACGGCTTCCACCACGCCGGCAAACTCATGCCCCAACACAGTACCCGCAGGGGTGGCAGCGGCGCCCTCGTCGCCGTGGAAAATATGTACGTCGGTACCGCAGATACCGCAGGCCTTGACACGCAGGAGCACCTCTCCGGCCCGGGGGACAGGAGTGGGAATCTGTTCAATACGAAGATCGGTTGCTTGATAGAAAACGGCAGCTTTCATGGGGGGCCCTCCCTGTTTTTTTGATCCTATTCAGTATAGCATATTTGGGACGATAAATCAAGGGGGAATCAAGATTTTTTGAATGGATGCGGGCTTTGTTCGCGTTTTCCCCTGCCCGTTGACAAAAAACGCGGCAGAATCCGGATGGACGGAACAGAACACAGCGGTACTTCCTCGGGATTTCTCAACATTTACAAAAAATTTTCTCTTTTCCCCTTGCCAGAAAGGAAAATATATGTTATACTATAACGGTTAATGCGAAAAACTACACAGAATCTATATTTTGCGAGGTATATACCGTGATCGTACAACTGGAAGAAGCCAAGCACGCACTCATTGCCATGCGCCCCGAGCTCAAGGAGCTGGGTCAGGCACTCCGCGTGGATTTTCTCGCCGCCAAGGTAGAGGAGCTGGAGCAGGAAACTCTTGCTCCCGATTTCTGGAGCAATCAGAGTAACTCCTCCAAGGTGCTCCAGACCATTAAGCAGTACAAGGATACCGTAGAGGGCTACCACGCTCTGGTCGCCCGTCTGGAGGACGCCATCGCCCTGTGCGAGATGTCCATCGAGGAGGAGGACGAGAGCTCCCTGGAGGAGATCCAGTCCGAGCTGGAGGCCATCGAGAACGAGGCCGAGCACAAGCGCATCGAGGTGCTCATGAGCGGTGAGTACGACAACTCCACCGCCATCGTCTCCTTCCACCCCGGCGCAGGCGGCACCGAGGCACAGGACTGGTGCCTGCTGCTCTACCGCATGATCAACCGCTGGGCTGCGCGTAACGGCTTCAAG
>JAZOOM010000154.1:0-3648 GCA_045655025.1 Eubacteriales bacterium
CTGGCCGTTGCGGTTGGCCTTGACGTTGTCCGAGCGGCCGATGAAGCCCGTGATGCGCATGCCCTCATGCTCGCTGTCCAGAGGCAGGAGACGGAAAGCGAAGTCCTTGCCGAATACCGCCCAGATGGCGCTTTTCAGTTGACCGTCCCCCGCAGTTTCCAGCTTGGTCACGCCGTCTACGATGAGGCGGACGGCGATTTCGGGGTGGGACAGAGCCACACGCTCCACGTTGGCGGAGACCGCCATGGACTCGGTGGCGTCGCGCTTGAGGAATTTGCGGCGGGCGGGGACATTGGAGAAGAGATTCTCCACGATGATGGTGGTGCCGTCACGGCAACCCCGCTCGGAGATGCCCACCATCTGACCGCCCTTGATCTCCAGCATAGCCCCCATCTCGTCCTCGGGGCGCTTGGACATGATGCGCATATCCGAGACCGAGGAAATAGCAGCCAGTGCCTCACCGCGAAAGCCCAGGGTCAGAATACCGTCCAGATCCTCAGCATTTCGGATCTTACTGGTAGCGTGGCGGCGGATGGCCATGGGCAGATCCTCGGCAGACATACCGCACCCGTCGTCGGTGACCCGCATGAAGGTCACGCCGCCGTTCTGGATCTCCACGGTGACGTTCTTGGCCCCCGCGTCGATGGAGTTTTCCATCATTTCCTTGATGGCGGAGGCGGGTCTGTCAACCACCTCGCCCGCGGCGATGAGGTTGGCGACCTCGAAGGATAGGACTTGGATATTACCCATGGCGTTTTCCTTTCTTGAATAATGAAAAAATAGAGGGATGAGCTTTGGTCTCACCGACCATGCCGAAATAGTGCTTGGTCTCCGTTACAAACGTCTCGATCAGCTCGCGGCGGTCGCCGCCCTGTTTCAGACTGTCGATCCAGGCACTGTCCACCATGCAACCCGCGTCGAAGCTCACGTCATACTTGGCGGACTCCAAAAGAGGAATATCCTCGATGTCGGCCATGCAGAACAGATAGCCGCACAGCACGCGCAGGTAGGTATGCCCGTCCGAGCCGTTTTCCTTCAGATTCTTGATCTCATCCCGAAGCAGCGCTACGATCTCGGATTTGTCTATGGTTTGGAGATCAAAGCCGTATTTCAAAACAAACTGTTCAGCACGGGTCTCGTCGGACATGGCGGGCTCCTTTCTGTGGTTTGTATACCGAAACTCAAAAAAGCAGTTCAAACAAAGCGAAACGGATTCTCGATCTCGTTGGCTCCGAACACGCGGCACGCCCCCCGCCACATAGCCCTCGCATGGATGCGGTCATGCCAGATAAAGCGGCGGAGCATTTTGCGCATCGACCAGTATTCGCCGTAGCTTCCTTCGTCGGCGGGCATATGCAGAAAATCCGGGTGTGCCTCCAGCGCCTCAAAGCCTCGGCGGCGGCACGCAAAGATATCCCCTTCGTTGTCGGCTTCGATACCGATCTCTCCGAAGTAATAGGCGTTGACACTCTTGGTGTGCCCGTACATCTCGCAGGCGGTATGGGGGACTTGCCCGTAAAAGGTTTTGCGGATGGGAGACAGACCCGCGTCCTTGTCGGGGATGGACTCATACAGAGCCAGAAAATCCTTGGCGGAGCGCAGGGCGAGGGCTTTCAGCACCTCGTATTCCTCCCTCGTCAAGGGAGCCTTTTCACTGTCAAAAATTGCATCGGAATCAGCGTCACGGATATCCAGATCGGATTCCTTTTCCTCGGCAATCACAATTTCGATCAGATCGGGGACAGGGGCACCCTTCCACGCGAGATAGGACTCGATCTCGGCGGGCATTTTGGCGATCGCCGCGGGAAGGCTCTCTCCCCGTGTAAATGCGCCGACCTGATCCAGAGCATACAGAATGGTGTCGTTTCCGTTATGCTCCCAAAAGCAGTTGATCTTCATGTTTATCTGTACCGCTTCTTCCACTCAAACATGAGCGACATACACTCAAAGGGCGACAGCGTATTGAGATCCACCTGTCTCAGCTCCTCGATAAGCTGCTGATTCAGCATATCGTCCATGGTGATGGCACCATCATCAACAGTGGGCTTCTTGGTGCCCGTACCCGAAGCGTCCACCGCGTCGCGGACGGCCTTGGAGGACTCCTCCACGTGAGCCAGCACCTCGCGGGCGCGCTTGATGACCTCGTTGGGCAGTCCCGCCAGCTTGGCGACTTCAATGCCGTAGCTGTCGTCAGTGGAGCCGCGGACGATCTTGCGCAGGAAGGTGATGGAATCCCCCCGCTTCTTGGCGGCGATGTGGTAGTTGACAATACCGTCGTAGGATTCCTCCATGGAGGTCAGCTCGTGGTAGTGGGTAGCGAACAAAGTTTTCGCGCCGATCTTGCGGCCGGCGGTGTACTCCATGATGGCGCGGGCGATGGACATACCGTCAAAGGTGGAGGTGCCGCGGCCAACCTCGTCGTAGATGATGAGGCTCTTCTTGGTGGCGTTGCGCAGGATGTAGGCCACCTCGTTCATCTCCAGCATGAAGGTGGACTGACCCGAGGCCAGATCGTCGGATGCGCCCACGCGGGTGAACATCTTGTCCACCACACCGACGGAGGCCTCCACGGCGGGGACGAAGGAGCCGATCTGCGCCAGTAGGACGATGAGAGCCACCTGACGCATGTAGGTGGATTTACCCGCCATATTAGGGCCCGTGATGAGCATGAGGCGGTTGTCGCGGGTGTCCAGCATGACGTCGTTGGGGACGAAGTAGCTGTCCTTGACGAACCGCTCCACCACGGGGTGGCGGCCGTCCTTGACGGTGATCACGTCGCTGTCGTTGATGTCGGGACGGACGTACTGGTAGCGGGAGGCCACGGAGGCGAGGGACTGGAAGCAGTCCAGCTCGGACAGAAGCCTTGCGGTATGGCGCACGCGGGCTTCCCTCTGCGCCACGAAGTCACGCACCTGATTGAACAGCTCGTACTCCAGCGCGCAGAGCTTGTCCTTCGCACCCAGAATGGTAGCCTCCATGTCCTTCAGCTCTTGGGTGATGTATCGCTCGTAGTTGGAAAGTGTCTGCTTGCGGATGTAGGTATCGGGCACCATGTTCACGAAGGACTTGGAGACCTCGATGTAGTAGCCGAAGACCTTGTTGTAGCCCACCTTGAGGGTCTTGATGCCGGTTCTCTCCTTCTCCTCGGCGGCCACCCGATCCACCCAGCTCTGCCCGTCGGTCATGATGGAGCGGAGGCGATCCACCTCGGGGTCGTAGCCGTCGGCGATCATGCCGCCGTCACGAACGGTGAAGGGAGGCTCCTCGCAAATGGCGCGGTTGATCTCGGAACAAATGTCCTCCAGCGTATCCAGCTCCCGCCAGATGCGGGACAGCTCCTCGGAGGTGGACTCCTCCAGAAGACGGCGCAGCTCGGGCAAGACAGCGGCGGTGGCGGAGACGGCGCGGAGGTCTTTTGCGTTGGCGGTACCGTAGACGATCTTGGTGACCAGTCGCTCCAGATCCAGCACGTGGGACAGAAGCTCACCGATCTCCTCTCTTTTCATGAAGTTGCCGAACAGCTCCTCCACAGCCCCCTGACGGCGCAGAATGTGGGCAGGGGACAGGAGAGGATGCTCCACCCATTGACGGAGCATGCGCGCGCCGGGGGAAGTCTTGGTGCGATCCAGCACCCAGAGCAGAGAGCCC
>JAZOOM010000155.1:0-3513 GCA_045655025.1 Eubacteriales bacterium
GTTGGGGGTGGGGGTCTGACCGCAGGTCTGGTCGGCGCTGGGGGCGTTATGCACGCCTGCGTACCACTCGTTCCAGCCCGTGATCATGATCACGTCCACGTCTTGGGTCAAGGCGTAGTCGAACTGCTCGGCGAAGAAGTAGCCGTACTTGGCGGTGCCGAGGGAGAAGCCGAAGTCGCCCTTGGGATTATAGGTGTTGTCACCCTTCAGGTAGCTGCGTCCGCGGCTGGTGTGGGCGTGAACGCCCATGGACACCGAGATCTGCTCGGTCTTGCCCTCGAAATTCGTACCGAGAGCCTGAGGAGACTCCTGCAGCCAGTCCCAGTAGCCCTCGCGACCCTTGGTGCCCGCCTGCCATGCCCAGCACTTGCGGACGGTGAAGGTCTCGTTGATGAGCGTCTTATACTCGTTTTTGAAGAATTCGTTCAGCTCAGGGTTGTTCTTGAGCTGCTCGCGGTAGTATTCCTTGGTCTGGGGCGTGGTGTCGGAGACAGTCCAGCTACGCTCGTCGGGGGTGTCCTTGTTGCCCAGCACCAGAGGCTTACCCTCCCACAGGAACAGGAGATCCTTGTAGTCGGGGTTGTTGTAGAAGGGCTCCAGCAGGGTGTAGAGACCGCCCAGGAGGGTGAAGGGCATGTCGCCGTACATGAAGGCGATCTGGGGAGTCCGGCCGCCCTCGTCGCGGATGGCCTTCCACGTGTCGAAGAGAACCTTGCACTGCTCGGCGTAGAAGCGGTTGTTGGAGACGTCCAGGAAGATGAAGTCTACCCCTGCGGCATCCAGCATGTAGGCGTGCTTGCGGTAGACCCACGTGTCGTGGCTGGAGTAGTAGCCGAAGTAGGGCTCTGCCCAGTAGGCGCCGTTGCGGCCCGCGAAGGAGGAGAGCTTGGCGGACACGTTCTTCACGCCGCCCTCCAGATAGAAGCGGGTGACGTCGTTGACGTAGCGGCTGCCCATGTCGTCGGAGTGGATCATGAAGTAGAAGATACCTACGTACTTATCCTTGCCCGCGCCGACCTCGGCGAAGGTGGGGGTGGTACGGTCGAGGTCATCGGTGGCCACCCAGGTGGAGTAGTCCATGGGACGGCCCGTGACGGATTTGGAGACGATGTCGGTGTAGGTGTAGGATACGTTATCCAGATAACCGCGGGTACGGGTGACCTGCAGGGCGGCGTAGCCTGCGCCGGGGACGTGGATGGCGGCAAAGGATTTGCCCGCGGGGGTGGTCAGGGTTTTGGCCACGCCGTCCCACTCGAGGGTGTAGACGGACTTGCCGTCCACGAGGATGGAGATGGAAGAACCGTTATCCGAGAAAGAGAATTTGTGCTCCTTGGACAGGTCAATGTCCAGCTTGACGGTATCCGTCAGTCCGTCCCGCTCGGAGACGGTGACGGTGCCGTCGGCGGCGATAGTGAACCGGATGCCCGACTTGGATGCGTCGTCGTTGGGCATCATCTGGCGGAGGGTGACGGTGATCTCGCCTGCCTCCAGCACCATGTCGAAGGTCAGGGCTCCGCCGCGGATGCCGTAGGCGTCACCCATGAACTTCTTGGTGTAGATGGAGTAGGTAGAGAAGGCCTTGCAGTAGAGGCGGGCGTCCTTGACCATGGCGCTGTCAATGGCGGTGAAGGCAAATCCTCCCTCGGCGGCGTAGTCCTCGGGGGACTTTTCAAAGTCCATGGTATAGGGATAATCCTTGTAGAGGTAGCCCAACTGACCGTTGGCGATGAGCTTGCCCGCTACCGCGTCGGCAGGCGCGTCGGCGGAGGTATAGGTGCTGTAATCGGGATTCACGGTAGGATCCTCCTTGTCACCTGCGTCGGGGGAAGAGGACTGGAAGTCGTCGAAGTTATCGTGGAAGGCCTCGGCGGCGTCCAGAGACTTGAACAGGGCGATGTAGGCGATATCCGCGTGGTGAGAGCCGCTGACGGATTGGAAGTAGTCCATGCGGAAGGTTTTCAGGAGACCGTGGTAGTTGTTGTTGGCGCCCAGATTGACGATGACATACTGCCAATCCGTGGTGTTCTTGTAGTTGGGGCGGGTGGAGGCAGGCTCGGCCAGACTCTGCTCGTCGGTGATGAAGAAGAGCTGGGACTGGGTAGCCGATCCGTCGGTGCGGCGGAGCTTGATGAGGGCGTACTTGTACTCGGTACACTTGATGAGGGTGTCGGGGAAGTTAATGAACTGGTAGGGGTCTCCGGCGTCCTTGTCGGCCTTGAGGCGGAGGAAGGTCTCGCCGCCCTCGGTGACCTGAGTGGCCGTGGTCTGGTGTCCGCCTCCCAGAGAGGCCATGGCGGCCTTATCCGAGAAGTCCAGCACCGCGCCCATGTGGGGGGCGTAGTCAATGCCCTCGGCGGCGGCAGGCTTGGTGGGGGTGCCGTAGAGCTTGGCGGGCTTGGTCACGTAGTCCACGCGGACGGGGAAGGTGACGTCCGCCACGTAGGAGCCGTTCATGTAGGCCCGCTGACCCTCATGGGGAACACCCGTCCAGACGCCGATGCCGGCTCCCGAGCCGCCGTTTGCGTTCGGGGTGGGATCCTTCATGTCATAAAGCACCAGAAGGTACTCGCCTGCGGGCAGGGGGGAGGCCGTATCGAAGGCGAAGCCCAGATCGGCTCCGTCCTTGAAGTCCTTGAAGGTATGCTCCGCAATGGGGGAGGACAGCAGGGAGGTGTCGTAGTCGGTGTCAAAGGCAAAGAGAGCCATGGTCACAGATCCCGTGCTGTTGCTGTAGCTGGGAATGTCGGTGGAAACCGATGCGGCGTCGGCGGTCAGGACGAACTGCATGGCGAATACGTCCTTGTCCGAGGCGGCGCGGGCGCCGGTGCTGTTTCCGGCGATATTCACGTGGTGGGCGGGGACGGGGGAGTCCACCGTGGGGGTGTAGCTGAGTCCGGCCGCCCCGACGGGAAGTGTCAGAGGAATGGCGGCAAAACCCGCGCAGAGAATGGTCATGGCGCAGGTGAGGGAGAGGAGTTTTTTCAGAAATGTGTGTTTCATGGGGGGCTCCTTTCAGATTATGGGTATATTGTAGCACAAAAGCAAAGATTTGTCTATAGCTTTCGATGATTTTTGGCACTTTGACGATGGTGTTGCGATCTTGCTTACGGAGGGGAGCTTGCGGCGCATTCGATCAGGGCGAGAATTCGCGCCCGGTCTTTGCGCGTTCGGAAACGAATTCGATCATTCGTTTTTGAACGTGCCGTGTTCCTTTCTTACGATATTTGTCGAAACATTTCACAGAAAATTCTCTTGACAGACGTGCCAATGCGTGCTATAATGTATAGGAACGGAGGTCAATATCCGTGAAATTCCATTTTTTGGGAGGATCATGAAAATGAACAAGTATGCCGGTACTCAGACCGAGAAGAACCTGGAGGCCGCCTTTGCCGGCGAGTCTCAGGCACGCAACAAATACACCTATTTCGCTTCCGTCGCCAAGAAGGAAGGCTACGAGCAGATCTCCGCTCTGTTCCTGAAGACTGCCGAGAACGAGAAGGAGCACGCCAAGAT
>JAZOOM010000156.1:0-5790 GCA_045655025.1 Eubacteriales bacterium
AGATGTGATCGTAGATATTAGAGGTGATTTCAGTGTTGCAATGACCGAGGTGTTCAAAAATAGCTTTAAGGTCAAAGCCATTATAATAACAAAAAGCCCTGCCCAAGCAGAGCTTTTTGTATATCGAAACAATTGCCGTAAGGCTGTAATTATCTCTTGGAGAACTGAGGAGCGCGACGAGCGGCCTTGAGACCGTACTTCTTTCTCTCCTTCATACGAGGGTCGCGGGTCAGGAAGCCTGCGGCCTTCAGAGCGGGACGGTACTCGGCATCGGCAGCCAGCAGAGCGCGGGCAACACCGTGACGGATAGCACCGGCCTGGCCGGAGATACCGCCGCCGGTAACGTTGGCGACGATGTCGAACTTGCCGGTGGTGCCGGTAACGCCGAAGGGCTGGTTGACGATGAGCTTCAGGGTCTCGAGACCGAAGTACTCATCGATGGAACGGCCGTTGATGGTGATCTCGCCGGAGCCGGGGTAAATGCGGACGCGGGCGACGGACTTCTTTCTGCGGCCGGTGCCGTAGAAGTAGGGCTTTGCACTGGTGTACATATTCATTGACCTTCCTTTCTAATGATTAAGCCTCGTAAGTCTCGGGCTTCTGAGCCTCGTGCTTATGAGCGGAGCCGGCATAGACCTTCAGACGGGTGAAAGCCTTGCGACCCAGGTGGTTGTGGGGGAGCATACCCTTGATAGCGAGCTCCATAGCGCGCTCGGGCTTGGTGGCCATCATGGTCTTGGCCTGAACAGCCTTCATACCACCGACGTAACCGGAGTGATGGTAGTAGTACTTCTGCTCCATCTTGCGGCCGGTCAGGACAGCCTTCTCGGCGTTGATGACGAGCACGAAGTTACCGCAATCAGCAGGGGGGGTGAAGGTGGGGCCGTTCTTGCCGCGCAGCAGGTCAGCAACGGCAACGGCAGTTCTACCCATGGGCTTGTCAGCGGCGTCAACGACGTACCACTTACGGACCACGGTCTCGTTCTTCTGCATGTAAGTAGACATTGTTTCTTTCTCCTTTTAGAATCTTCCACGCCTCGTCAACCGATCAGCGGCAAATGGGCATGGGTCGTTTTTTACTCACGGCGCATATTATAACATACTTTTCATCCCTTGTCAAGTACTTTTTGAAAAATTTTTGATTTTTTTAATTTAGGTATTGTCAATCTCTCATTTCCTCGTTTTTTCGCCCGTTTTGCTCATTTGTTCTTTCCCGTCATTTCAGTTTCGGCACATGAAGGAGGGTATCTTTTCCTGTATTTTTGTGCAGATATTACAAGACATACCCGGACAAGCATCCAATGAAAAAACAAGGTCTTTTTCTCGAACGGTTCTTTCCTTCTGCCCTTACCGCATAGAATGGAGCAATCGGGGCGCGTGCCCCAAAAGAAAGGATGGACAGCGCATGGAATCAACCTATCTACCCGAGGGACAGCTCCTCACCACCAACCGAAATCGGGAGTACACAACCTCCCTGCAAGGGCTGGAGCGTGCCCGAGAAACGGGTGCCATCATTGAGGGCACAGCCCTTCTCTGCGACGCGGACTTCAATTTACATATAGAGTTTCCTATCCCCGGTGTACGGGGGATCCTTCCCCGCTGTGAAGCGGTGTGGAGTCGGGACGGCGAGCCCCCCAAGGACATCGCCATTCTGACCCGCGTGGGCAAGGCCGTAGCCTGCAAGGTCACGGCCATCGAGCAGGAGGCGGACGGCACCGAAACGGTGTACCTGTCCCGCCGTCTGGCGCAAGCGGAGTGCGCCGCGCGCTACCTGGACGGCCTTTGTCCCGGGGACGTAATCCGCGCCCGTGTGACCCATCTGGAGAGCTTTGGAGCCTTCGTGGACGTTGGCTGTGGGATCCCTTCCCTCCTGTCGGTGGATGCCATATCCATCTCCCGCATCACCCATCCCCGAGATCGCCTCTACACGGGGCAAATGATCTGGTGTGTCGTCAAGAACGTGGATCCCGCCAACGGACGGATCTTCGTATCCACCCGCGAGCTGCTGGGTACCTGGGAGCAGAACGCGGCGCGGTTCACCCCGGGGCAGACGGTGGCGGGCATCGTGCGGAGCGTGGAGGATTACGGCGTGTTCGTGGAGCTCGCTCCCAATCTGGCAGGGCTGGCCGAGGTGCGGGAATGCGACCGTGAAGCCGTCCATTCCCTTGTGGGACGAACCGCGGCGGTCTTCATCAAGAGCATCATCCCCGAGCGGATGAAGGTCAAGCTGGTGCTCATCGACGCTTACAGAGGAGAACCGGCCCCTCTGCCGCGGCTGCCCTACTTCATCCGCGGAGACGAGGTCAGCCACATCGACCGATGGATCTACTCCCCTCCGGGAGCGAAAAAGCGGGTAGAGACGGTGTTCGGGTGACGCACCGCAAGGAAAACGGCAAGAGCCCCAAGCCCTTGCCGTTTTCCGTATCCAATCTTACAGATTGTGCTCTGCCTTCCACTCCTCGGCCTTGGCGGCGGACATGCGCTTGATGTCCTCCTTGGCGTGGATGGACTCCTCACCGCCGTTGACGTAGAGGAAGTACTTGCCGCCCTCGGTGACGTAGAGAGTCTCCTCGTAGCCTGCGGGATCACCGAACTCACCGGAGGTGAACTTGGCCACCGGCGCGGATGCCTCGGTATCGTACTCGACCTTACAAATGATCTTCTTCATGGTGTTGGTTTCCTTTATGATTCTATAGAGATTTTTTGATCGAACTATGTTCGCTGTCGGCAGGAGCTACACCTCCCGACGCTAATAGTATATCATAAAATTGACACCTTTTCAATGGTTTATTCCATGAATTATTGGAAATTTTCCATTGCGCTATTGGGAATTTTCCATAAGAAATTCTCTCAGAGCAGCCCCTCCCGTGCCAAAAGCTCCCTGCGAACGATACGGTATGCGGGACGCTCAGCCGCCCCATAGGCCTCGCTGTGGTGGACGGCAGGACAGCCCTGCGCGCGATAATCGGCCAGAAATTCCCGCCATGCCGTAAGAGATATGGATGATTCCGACGCGGCGATCCATTCCTCCGCCTCGGTCAGATAGTCTGCAAGGAGATCCTCCCCTTCCCCCGTGGCCGAGGCCGTGGCGGCAAACAGATCAAAAAGCTTGTCAGAGGAGAGCCCCCGCGCCTTCCATGCCGCCAGATTCACACGCGCCACCGTGTCCGAAATGGGCTCGGCCAAGGGCATCTCCCCATCGGCCTCGGTAGCCCCCAGCTCACGGAGCAAATACAGCCGCGCCCGCTCGGGATCCGCCAGCAGATGCTCGGCACCTCGGGCGGCCTGATAGCAGAGCTTAACCACGTCGCGGGGAGTCATGGAGGGGTGAAGATGGAGCTGAGCCTCCAGGTAGTGTGTAATGCGCTTCGCCATTGTCCGATTCCTTTCCTGTTTTACTCCGGTATGGCGGTATCGCACAGCGTATACCGCTCCTCGCTCACCAGACTGACGGGAATGTCCATGAGGCGGAGCTGCTTCATAAAGGCATCCACGTAGGCGCGGCCGCGACCGCTCTGCATGAAGTTGAGTATGGATTCCCCGTGTAACCTTATATCCTTTATTATACCATAAAAGAAAGACAATTACAAGAGGCTTGCCGATATATGCACCGTTCCTGCCATATTTTTCCGTTGAAAAGGCGACACCCGATGGGGTATCGCCTCTTCTTGTGTTCGTCGTCGAATCATCGGCGGCTTAATTTATACGTTTTTTTGGAATGAGATAAGACACACTGCCAACAGAAGCACAGAAATGACTCCACCTAAAACGGAATAGCAGCTGACAAATATCGGGGCAAGAGAAGTGGCCAATGCCGCAACAGATACTATGCTGACCATTACCTGAATTCTGCCGTTATTGACAAGCAAACTAATAAAAGCAAGGACAAGCAGAACACAAGTCAGAATTGCTGTAATAAAAGGGCCGGAATTCGCGTACCCGTAAGGAGTCAAATCGAAATACGAAAATGTTTCTCCAAGCGGTTCCCCCTCGGGATTGCCAAAATGCAATACGGCTCCGTATGGCAAAAGTTCTGACACAAGAATCAATATCAAAATAGTAAATATGGTGGTAGCCTGTTCGCGCTTCAACATAATATGACCTCTTACTCATAGCTACCAACAGCATCAGGAAGCTTTTTGTATTCCGGTGTTTCGTACAATACAGATTTCATAAAACCGATAAAGCTCACGAAATAACGGGCATCCTGATCCGTCGCCGTAAAGCCTTGAGCCGTATCGTCGCCGCGAATCGTATAAGTCTTTCCATCGGCCGTTATGGTAATTTCATACGAACGATTGGGTCTAATGTTGAATTGCGGTCCATCTTTATCCGCCAGCACATCATTCGTTAATTTCCGATCAATGGAACAGATCTGATATTCCATCACAGCGCCATAGATTGCTTCCAGTGTTTCTTGGCTCGGCACAAACGTAGCCATGACCGTCCCGTTTGCGATGAGATCCTTTTGAATCGTTCCCGTAGCGGAGGTTATTCCGACCGAGCCGTCTTAACGAGCCACTTTTTCTCCGTGACCAACAGAAGCTCTTACTGTCACACGTCCCGACGGCCTTGCAGGGCTCGGAACAGGGTGACCTCGTCGGTGTACTCAATGTCCGTGCCCACGGCGATACCGAAGGCCAGACGGGTGACCTTGATACCCAGAGGACGGAGGAGCCGAGCGATGTACATGGCGGTGGTCTCCCCCTCCACGTCGGCGTTGGTGGCCACAATGACCTCCTTAACGGTGTCGTCGCCCACACGGGCCAGCAGCTCCTTGATGCGGAGCTTATCGGGTGTAATGCCGTTCAAGGGAGACAGCACGCCGTGGAGCACGTGGTACATCCCCCGATACTCCCGCACCTTCTCCATGGCGATCACGGTCTTGGCATCGGCTACCACACAGATGGTGGAGCGGTCGCGGGTCTCGTCATCGCAGATGTAGCACCTCTCCCTGTCGGTCAGATTCTGACAGACGGGGCAAAGATGGATCTTCTCCTTGGCATCCAGAATGGCTTTGGCGAAGGCCACAGCCTCCTCCTCGTCCATGTCCAGCACCGAAAAGGCCATGCGCAGGGCACTTTTCCGCCCCACGCCCTCCAGCCGACCGAATTGCTCAGCCAGATTTTGCAGGGATTCGATATACTCCGCCATATCAGAACAGGCCGGGCATATTCAGAGGCCCGGTGACTGCCTCCATCTCGGCGGCGTTGGTCTCCTCCACGCGCTTGATGGCCTCGTTCACACCGGCCACCAGGATGTCCTGCAGGGTCTCGATATCATCGGGATCCACCAGCTCGGGGGCGATTTCGATGGAGAGGATCTCCTTCTTACCGTTGATCTTGACAGTGACTACGCCGCCGCCTGCCTTGATCTCGTATTCACGGGCATCCAGCTCTTCCTGCTTGGCGGCCATGTCTTCTCTCATCTTCTGAGCCTGACGAATGACGGCCTGCATATTCTGGGGGCCGCCGCCCATTCCCTTCGGAACGTTTGCTTTCATGGTGTTTTCTCCTATTCTTTTGCGTTTTTTTACAATTTATTGTTAAATAATTAACTTTCCGTTTATTCCTCAGCAGCCTCGATGATGAGGTCGATGAGAGAGCCGTCCCGCTTCTTTTCCTCCTCTACCTCGTAGAGAATATCCGCCGACTCCAGCTTGCGGTTCAAGCAGACCGACAGTGCCGCCCGCAGAGCCTCGGGTGCTCCTTCGCGGGTGACCATATCCCGCGCGAAGCTGCTGTCCATCTTCACGACCACACGGCCGTCCTCGGTGGTGTAGGCCTTGGC
>JAZOOM010000157.1:0-5186 GCA_045655025.1 Eubacteriales bacterium
GCGGTTGCCGTCCCGCCCGTCGGTCATGACGTTGGCCAGGAGGCAGCGGCCGCTGTAGGAGACGCACATGGAGCCGTGGATGAAGGCTTCCAGCTCGATGTCTTGGGGCAGAGCGGCCTTGATGGCTTTGATCTCGGAGAACTGCAGTTCCCGCGCCAGAACCAGGCGGCGGGCACCCATGCGGGCGTAGGCACAGGCGGCGGCGGGGGAGATGATGCTGGCCTGGGTGGAGGTGTGGATCTCCATGTCGGGGAGCATCTCCTGCACCGTGGCCATCACACCGAGGTCAGCCACGATGACGGCATCCAGCTTACAGCCGCGGAGGTCGTCGAGGAATTTGTAGAGGTAGGGGTACTCATGGGTGCGTGGCATGGTGTTGAGGGTCAGGTAGACCTTTTTCCCCATGCTGTGGGCGAGGCTGACGGCCTCATACAGCTCGGGAACGGTGAAATTACCGGCTTGGGAGCGCATACCGAATTGCTGACCCGCCAGATACACGGCGTCGGCACCGTAGGCAAGGGCCGCGCGGAGCTTTTCGGGATTGCCGGCGGGGGAAAGAAGCTCGGGCATATGGTTTTCTCCTGTTATGGATGGATTTTGGGCATACACAATCATTATACATCTTTTTGTCGGATTTGTCAACCGTTCTGCGGCAAGTGAATAAAAAATGAGGATGACGAGAATTGGTTGCAAAGTGCCTTTTGCAAACTCACGCGAACCGAGAATAATTCTCACTATATGCGTTATTGCAATTCCCGCGGAAATGTGGTATCATAGAGACACCGGTAAAAAACATCACCCGCGCGGGGACTGAAAGGAAGGAACTATGAAACTGAACATAGGAGAAAACATCCGCCGACTGCGCCGTGCCGCCGACATGACCCAGGAGCAGCTGGCCGACAAGCTGGGTGTGGCTTACCAGTCGGTGAGCCGCTGGGAGAATGGGACAACCTATCCCGATATGGAATTTCTGCCTGTGCTGGCGGGGATCTTTGGGGTTACGGTGGATGAGCTGATCGGGTGTGAGGACAGCCTGAAACGGGAGAGACTCGAGAAAAAGCTGGAAGAATTGGCTCCTTTGCTTGAGAGTGCGTCTCCGAACATGGAGGAGATCTTGGCTCTTGCGCGAGAGGTACGGAAAGCGTGCTTGGCTACCCCGTCCCTCCGAGATTCTTGCTTGGGAGATCTGGTGTTTTGCTTTGGATACCGTTGGCGGGATGACTTTCAAGCTTGTCCCGAACTGATTTCGGAGCTTCGCATGGCCTTTGAGGAGGTCATGTCGAACACGACTTCGCGGGAGCTGAAGGATAATATGGTTCGTTGGATGGCGTATATGGAGGACGAGGCAAATATCGAGAGCTTTTTGGAGCAAAACGCAACGCGGGGGGATCTGAGCAGGGACGAATTGCTGTTCGATCGCTACAAGACGCGGGGATGGTATGAGCAAGAGGAACTGATGCGACAGAAGATCCTTTTCTGCTCGTTGACCCGACTGTTTGGCGGTAATCTTCTGCGGATCGGAGAGGGCGTATTGGATCTGCAAGAGAGCCTGCACATCAATTTGACTCTGATCACCTATCTCCACAATTTTTGCGGTGTGGTACCCGACCCTGCTCACCCCATCACGGGAGACGGCACTGTGGATATTTTCGCGCCCGATCGAATGAATCTGGGGGTTCGCTGTGCCTGCTATCTGGCGGCCACGGGAGATCCCGAAGGGGCTTTTGCGGCACTGGAGGATACGGTGACTCTGCTGGAAAAGCTTATGAGCTTGCAAGCAGGAAGCGAGTTGTCCTGTTCAAGCCGTTGGCTACGGGACTTCCGTTTGCGCGTGGAGCATTCGGTGCAATTCGATCAAAGAGAACTGATATTGCGGTTGAATACTGACCCCTTTGGGTATTTCTTCGGAGGCGTAGACTGTCATACCCTCCTGCATCCCCTCACCGCCACAAGCGGCTGGGAATGGTTCGACCCCATCCGCAACGACCCCCGTTTCGCTACCTACGTCGAGCGAGTCAAGGCGGTATTCGCGCCTGTTGAGGAGGAGAAGCCCGAATAAACAAAAACGGAGAGCCTTTTACCGAGCTTGCTCGGCGGCTCTCCGTCGTTTTTTTTAATGATGATGGTGGTGGTGATGCCCTCCGCAGGACTCACCGTTGGATTCCACACGGCACTCGGTCTCGCCGCAGACCTCGTCGGGCGTTTCGGTCTCAATGGTGGCGTGGGTGATGCCATGCTCGGAAAGCTCGGCGCGGATGGCGGCCTTGGCGGCGGCGGGGTTGCCGTCTATGACGGCGTGGAGGGTGGCGTAGTGGCGGGTACCGTCTAGGGAGCGGATATGGACGTGGTGGACGCTGACTACCCCCGCAAGGGCGGTGAGGTGGGTAGTCAGCTCCTCCACCGAGATGCCGTCGGGGGTCTTTTCCAGGAACAGATCCAGTATTTCCTTCAAATTTTTCAGCGCGTGGATGAGGATAAAGACCGCCACGCCCATGGACATGAGGGGATCGAGGAACACCCAATCCGTAAAGCGCATGACCACGGCACCCACCAGCACCACGATCCAGCCCAGCACGTCCTCCAGCATGTGGAGGTTCACCGCCCGCTGGTTGAGGGAGTCCCCGTGGCGGGTGAAGAGGGCGGCGGCGAGGTTGACGATCACGCCCACCACGGCGAAGATCAGCATACCGTCGTAGTGGATGGGGGTGGGGTTCAGGAGGCGCAGGACGGCATGGTAGATGACAATGGCCGATCCGGAGAGCAGGATGACGGTGGTGATGAGTCCGCCCAGCACCGAGTAGCGGGCATAGCCGTAGGTGTGGGTGGCGTCGGGCTGTTTGCGGCTTTTGCGCTCCAGGAAGAAGGAGCAGCCGATCCCCGCCGCGTCACCCAGATCGTGGAGGGCGTCCGAGAGAATGGCCACGCTGCCCGTGAAGATGCCGCCGATCAGCTCGAAGACCGAAAAGCAGAGGTTGAGGAGAAAGGCCACCAGAATGCGGGCGGCGGAGGTGGAGGCGTGGGTGTGGTCGTGGTGATGGTGGTGGGACATAGTCGTCTCCTTCCGAAAGGTATGGAATTACAGTTACAGGCGGATGAGCCACTCAATGATCCCTACGGAGAGGGACAGCCCAAAGGACAAGAGGACGATCCCCCACAGGCCGTAGAGGATATCCCCGAAGGAGCCGAGCACGTCCACGTAGGCGAAGCGGGGGAATCGCTTATGGTAGACCACGGGAACGAATTTCGGGGTCTGTTTTTTGGTGGTAAGGTAAAAAGTATAGCGAATACCGTACTCCACTCCGTTGACGGTGTAGATATAGCGGGCCTTGGTCAGATTTTTGACGAATACGGGGCGTCGTATGCCCACGGTAACGTTCTTTTTGTGGTCGGTCTCCCGCAAGATCCCCGCGGTCTTGGCGGTGTTTTTCGGGCGGCGGGAGAAGGTGAACTGCACCCAAAAGAGCAGTCCCGCGATGCCGAGGCAGGCGGGGGCGGATATGAAGAGCAGGATGCGGAGGACGGTGACGAGGATGCTCGGGGAGGGCATGGCGGGACTCCTTTCTCGGGGGATTGAAGGGCGCGGTGGGGTTAATCTTTATTCCAGTAGTAATGGAGGTATTCACCCGTCAGGTAGTCGGCGGCCTGCTCGGGGTCGGAGACGTCCACGGGGGTGGAGCGGAGGGAGTACATGGTGTTGACCTTCCAGCCCTCGGGATCACGGAAGACTACCTCGGTGAGGGCATCGCACCCTCGGAAAATTTCATCATCCATATCCGTAACACCCTTGCCGATCACGGCCTTTTTGAGACTGTAGCAGCTTGCGAATACGCTGTAGGAGATCTCCTCCACGCTGTCGGGAATGGTGATCTCTGTGAGGGACTTGCAACCGCTGAACGCCGCGCCGTCGATCCGCTTCAGACCCTTTCCGAGGTTGATGATCTCCAGATCCTCGCAACCGCAGAAGGCCATGTGGCCGATCTCCTCCACGCTGTTAGGGAGGATCACCTCGGTCAGCCCTTTGACGTTGTGAAACGCTTCGCTTTCAATGATAACGGTACCATCGGGAACGATGTAGGCTGTCACTGTAGAGGGGGCGGCGTACTTCACGAGAATTCTGCCGTCGTAGGTGAACAGACTGCCGTCCACCGACCTGTAGTATGTGTTCCCCTCAGCAACCGTGATCTCCCGCATGGCGTTGTCTTGGAAGGCCAGCGTGTCAACGTATTCCATCGTAGACGGGAAGGAGACTGTATTCAGAACCGGAAAGGCAAAGCCGCCTGCCGAAATGATGCCCTCGGGAATGACGAGATCCCGAATCTTTTTGCAATCCTTCAGTGCCGAGCCGCAAATGATACGGGTATCCGGGTGGAAAACGGGGGTCTGCACGTCGGTATCCATGAAGACCAAGGCATAGTAGGGGTTGTCCTCGGTGGCCAAATAGAAGCCGTTTTCGTATTCGTTGTAGTTCAGCTTGGAGCAATCATCGAAGTTGTAGCCGTCGATGATCCGCACACCCTTGCCCAACGTAACGCTCTCCAAGGAAAGGCACCCATTAAAGACCCAACCGCCGATCTCCACCACGCTGTCGGGAATGGTCACGGATTTCAAGGTGAGGCTGTCCTCAAAGGCACTCATACCGATAGCCACCACGGGCTTTCCGTATATGGTGTCGGGAATGGTCACGTTCACGCCGAAGCCATTGTAATCGGTGATGGTCACCTTTCCGTCCTCCACGGTATAGCTGTAGGAGCCGTAGTGGTATTCGCTGATTCCCCCGCAGGAGGGAAGGCAAAGGACGAGCAGAACGGCGGCCAGCAAAAGGGACAGCAGGGCAAAGCGTTTTTTCATGTGCTTCATAGTACATTCCTCCTTTGTGCGGAAGGACTACGCTCATTATACCACGGGAGCGGTGGATTGTCAAGAGATGTGGATGGTATGCGTAGCCCTCGCGGTTTAACGGTTCGGGTAATGGGCCTTCACTTATATAGACACGGTTTTGGGGCGAAATCTTACAGGGGATTGGAAGAAAATTGTTGCGGAATTGTAAATTTGGGTTTATCGGCCAGGGCGCTGCCCTGGACCCGCTTAAGGGACTTTTGAAAACCTCCTCGCTTTCGCTCGGGGCGAATTTGCCTTCGGCAAATATCGCGAGTCCCTTAAGAATCCTCAAAACTTTCAAAAAAGTA